>NZ_JBNXUO010000022.1:0-83091 GCF_050563535.1 Falsiroseomonas sp. CW058 | reverse complement strand
CTCCTGCAATGCCGCGGCATCCGGCGGCTCGGGCGGGGCCGCATCCTCGGGCGGCGTCTCCGGCGGCGCCTCGGGCGGGGTGTCGGGCGGCCCGTCCTCGGCCGGCTCCTCGGCCGGAAGGCAGGTGGCGCGGGGCGCGAGCACCAGGCGCGCGCCGAGCGCGGCATCCTCCGCCGCGACCCGATCGCGCCCCGCCAGGGCGGCGGCGGCGCGGGCGGCGCGCAGCGCCAGGACCGGCGCGCGCAGGCTGTCGATGCCGAGCGCGGCGGCGGTGCCGCAGAGCGCGGCGACGACCTCCTCCCCTGCCGCCACGGCGGGAAGCCGCGCACGGGCGGCCGCGATGCCGGCGGCGTCCGGCGCCCCGGCCGCGGGCGGCGCATCCGGCTCCAGCCGGAAGGCGAGGCGGTCCAGCAGGGCGGGGGGCGGCGCCTCATCGGGTGCCGCGCCCTCGTCCAGCGCCACCACGCCGATCCGCGCGGGCAGCGCCAGCGACAGGCCGTCGCGCTGCACCAGCGCCTCCCCCGCATCGAGCACGGCGCAGAGCCGGGCGGCGGTGGCGCGTTCGATGCGCTCCGCCATGGCGAGCAGCACGATGCCGCCATGCGCGTCCGCCAGCACGCCGCGTTCGGCCACCTTGCGGCCCGCGGCCAGGGTCGCGGCAAGGTCGAGCCCGCCCAGCAGCCGGCTGTCCGGCACGCCGGGCGGCAGCCTGCGCCAGGGTGTCCCGGCCGGCAGGGCGCCGCGCAGGCGGGCGAGCCAGGCATCCCGCGCGGGGCCGGGCGGGGCGCGCAGCGCCGCGCCGACCAGGCCGGCGGGGTCCACCGCCAGCAGCAGCGCGGCCGCTGCCGCATCGGCCGCGGGCGCGTCGCTCACGCGCCGAGGACCTCCGCCACCGCGCGTTCGACGCGGGTGGTGGAGGCCGCCTCGTCCAGCGGGTTGCGGCGCAGGCGGTGGCGCAGCGCCGGCGCCGCGACACGGGCCAGCTGCGCCGCCGTCACCTCCGCCGCGCCGTCGAGCGCGGCGAGCGCGCGCGCAGCCCGGACCAGCGTCAGCTCGCCGCGCAGCCCGTCGGTGCCGAGGGCGAGGCAGAGCCGCGCCGCCTGTTCCAGCACCGCATCCGCGACGCGCAGCTTCGGCAGGGCGCGGCGTGCGGCGAGGATGCGGCGGCGGATCGCCGCGGCCTCCCCCTCCCATGCCGCGGCGAAGCGGCGCGGGTCGCGTTCGAAGGCGTCGCGGCGCTTCACCACCTCGATCCGCGTCGGCAGGTCGCCGGGCGTGCGGACCTCCACCGACAGGCCGAAGCGGTCGAGCAGCTGCGGGCGCAGCTCCCCCTCCTCCGGGTTGCCGCTGCCGATCAGCACGAAGCGCGCGGGATGGCGGATGGAGATGCCTTCCCGCTCCACCACGTTCTCGCCCGAGGCCGCGACGTCGAGCAGGAGGTCCACGAGGTGGTCCTCCAGCAGGTTCACCTCGTCGATGTAGAGGAAGCCGCGATGCGCGCGGGCCAGCAGCCCGGGCTCGAAGGCCTTCACGCCCTCGGCCAGCGCGCGCTCGATGTCGAGCGCGCCGGCGACGCGGTCCTCGGTGGCGCCGAGGGGAAGGTCCACCACCGGCACCGGCACCGTCTCCGCCACCCGGCGGGGGTCGCGGCGGCAGGCCTCGCACAGCGCGGCGGGGCGGGCGGGGTCGCAGCCGAAGCGGCATCCGGCCACGACCTTCATCGGCGGCAGCAACGCGGCCAGTGCGCGCACCGTGGTGGACTTGCCCGTGCCGCGGTCGCCGAAGACCAGCACGCCGCCCACCGAGGGATCGACGGCGGAGATCAGCAGGGCAAGCTTCATCTCCTCCTGCCCGACGATGGCGGCGAAGGGGAAGGCCGGGCGGCCGCCCAGGGCCGCGCGACGGCGCCGGGCCGGGCGCGAGGGCGGCGCGGGCCGCGTGGCCGCGGCGTCCTCCGCGACGGTGGCCGGAGCCGGTCCCGCCGCGTCCATCATGCCGCGCGCCGCAGCCGGAACTGCGACCACACCGCCTCCAGGCTCTCCACCAGGTGGTCCATGTCGGCATCCGTGTGGACCGGGCCGGGCGTGATCCGCAGCCGTTCCGTCCCGCGCGGGACGGTCGGGTAGTTGATAGGCTGGACGTAGATGCCGTGCCGGTCGAGGAGGAGGTCGCTGATCGTCTTGCACAGCACGGGATCACACACCATCACCGGCACGATGTGGCTGGGGTTGTCGAGGTGGGGGACGTTGATCGCGTCCAGCCGGCGGCGCAGCGTGCGGGCGCGTTCCTGCAGCGTGTCGCGCTCCGCCTGGCTGCCCTTCAGGTGGCGGATCGCCGCCCGCGCGCCTGCGGCGACCGCCGGCGGCAGCGCGGTTGAGAAGATGAAGCCCGAGGCGTGGCTGCGCACGAAGTCGCACATCGCGGCGCTGCCGGCGATGTAGCCGCCGATCACGCCGAAGGCCTTGGCGAGCGTGCCTTCGATGACGGTGACCCGGCGCGCCACGCCGTCGCGTTCCGTGATGCCGCCGCCGCGGGGGCCGTAGAGCCCGGTGGCGTGCACCTCGTCGCAATAGGTCATGGCGCCGAATTCCTCGGCGGCGTCGCAGATCTCCGCGATCGGGGCGATGTCGCCATCCATGGAATAGACGCTCTCGAAGGCCACCAGCTTCGGCGCGCCGGCGGGAAGCCCGGCCAGCACGCGCCGCAGGTCGGCGACGTCGTTGTGGCGGAAGACGCGGCGTTCCGCCCGGCTGTGGCGCATCCCCTCGATCATGGAGGCGTGGTTCATCTCGTCCGAGACGATGACGCAGCCCGGCATGCGGGAGGCGAGGGTGGACAGCGTCGCCCAGTTGGACATGTAGCCGGAATTGAACAGCAGCGCGGCTTCGGTGCCGTGCAGGTCCGCCAGTTCCTCCTCCAGCAGCACATGCTCGCGGTTGGTGCCGGATATGTTGCGCGTGCCGCCCGCGCCCGCCCCGTGGCGGTCCAGCGCCTCGTGCATGGCGGCGAGCACCTTCGGGTGCTGGCCCATGCCGAGATAGTCGTTGCTGCACCAGACCGTCACCTCGCCCTGCGTGCCGTCCCGGTGGCGGGTGGCGCGCGGATAGGCGCCGCGGCGGCGTTCGATCTCGGCGAAGACGCGGTAGCGGCCTTCGCGGCGCAGACCGTCGAGCTGCGAGCGGAAGAAGGATTCGTAGTTCATGCCGGCCCCCCATGATCGGTCGTGGACGCGACGTTGCGCATCCGTGGCGTTCGGGCAGAGTCGCACGGCGCCGCCGCCGCGCGGTTGAGCGACATCAAGCACGGGCGCGTCACGACGGCGCACCCCAGGACGTGGCGGGCCGCGCGGGCCGCGCCGCCGGCGCGCGGGAGGCAAGGCCCCAGCGCCACAGGATGTCGGCCGGGATGGGCATCACCATGAAGACGTGCTCCAGCAGGCCGAGCGCGACGAGGGTGGCGAGCAGCGTGAACCCCACCGCCTGGTGCGGCGTCGCGCCCGGGTCCAGCGCCGCGAGGGAGAGCAGCGCGCAGGCCGTCACCCCCGCGACGACGGAGACCGGGAACAGCAGGTTCATCCGCCGCCGCGCGAAGAAGCTTTCCAGGTGGCGCAGGTGGTCCGGCAGGAACTCCTCCGCCAGGTTGCGCACGCCGAGATAGAGGTTCAGCTTCGCGCTCTGCCGCATCGCCCAGAAGGCGAGGAAGGTCCAGGTGCCGATCCGGTTCGGCGCGCCCCAGGTCAGCGCGACGATCAGCGCGGCCAGCGCCAGGATCGCCAGTTCGTGCCAGAGAATGGCCGCCAGCGCCGCCCGGAACCGCACCCAGCCCCGCGCGCCGGCCGGGCAGGCGCTGCGGCGCGGGCCGGTGACCATGCCGGTCAGGAACGCCACCTCGATCCAGGCCCAGCAGAGCACGCCGCAGACGAAGCCGAGCCAGGCCGCCGCCACCCCGGTGTCCCAGGCCAGCGCGTGCAGCCCCGTCAGCCCGCCGAGCAGCAGCGTGCTTGCCCCCAGCATGGTCCAGCGGAAGGTCTCCCGCCGCAGGCCGTCGAGGTAGAGGATCAGCCCGGTGCTGAACCACCACAGGAACAGCGTGAACAGCGCGGGCAGCCCGTGCTGGGCCATGCGGGGCGCCTTCCCCTACCAGGCCGGCGCGAGGCGCGCGTCGGCGGGCAGGGCGTGGCGCTTCGGCGGGATCAGGTAGAGCCGCGCGAAGCCCGCCGCCGCCGCCACCGAAAGCCCGGCCCGCTTGAGGCCGCCGAGCACGCCGCCCTGCGCCTTCGCGCGGCCGAGCGCGACCGAGATCCGGTTCAGGCGTTCCATGCCGGCGAGGAAGGCGGGGTGGTCCACGTCGAGCGTGACGGGGAAGACCTGCCGGCAGATCTCCTCGGTGATGCGGAAGACGCGCATGTCGTAGTCGGTCGGCGTCATGCCGAGCGCCTTGTGGAATTCGGGGCGGGCATGGTCGCGGACATACATCGTCGCGAAGACGGCAAGCTGGAAGAAGCGCACCCAGTAGCGGTTGGCGCCTTCCAGCAGCTTCGGGTTGGCGCGCATCAGCAGCGCGAAGGCCTCGCCATGGCGGAACTCGTCGTTGCACCACTTCTCGAACCACTTGAAGATCGGGTGGAAGCGCAGTTCCGGGTGGCGTTCGAACTGGCGGAAGATGGTGATGTAGCGGGCGTAGCCGATCTTCTCCGACAGGTAGGTGGCGTAGAAGATGAACTTGGGCTGGAAGTAGTGGTACTTCTTCGCCTTCGTCAGGAAGCCGAGGTCCACGCCGACGCCCACGTCCTTCAGGCTGTCGTTGATGAATCCGGCATGGCGGCTCTCGTCACGCGCCATCACGCCGAACAGGTCCTTCATGTCCGGGTTGGTCACGCGCTTCCTGATCTCGGCGTAGAGCACGCAGCCGGAGAATTCGGCGGTGACGCTGCTGACCAGGAATTCCAGCAACTCCTTCTGGAGGCCCTCCGGCAGCGCCTTCATGTCGAATTCGTCGAATTCGGCGGTGCGGGTGAAGTGGCCCTTGTTCGGGTCCGCGTGGAACTCCGCCATCAGCGCGTCCCACTGCGCGCGCACCGGCTCGATGTCGATGCGGTCCATGGCGTCGAAATCGGTGGTGTAGAAGCGCGGCGACAGCACCGTCTCGGTCAGCGCCATCCGCGTGGCCTCGCCATCGGCGGAAGGGCGCCCGCCCGGCGTCAGGCCGGGGCCGTTCGTGCCCTCGAGGACGAGCGGTTCCATCACGCGGCCTCCTTCGGCTCGAAGCCGCAGTGGTACAGCTCCGTCAACTCGAAGATGGCGACCCATTCGGTCCACCACCGCTCCAGCGCATTGGCGCGGATCACCGTGGCGCGCGTCTGGAACACGACATGCTCGCCGAAGGCCACATGGTCCGGCGCGCCGTGCACCAGCACCCTGTCCCCGGGCCGCAGCGCGATGCCCTCCGGGATGGCGTTGGCGTAGAAGGTGTCCGCGTTGCGTTCGATCTCCACCGTGCACGGCACTTCGACAGTCCGATGTCTGCCGAAGAATGCCCGGCTCGCTCCCCAGCGACCGCTCATTCCTCAATCCTCCTTGGTTGACAGGAAACGCATGAAGGCCTCGGTGTTGGTGCGCCCGAAGGCCGTCATCTCCAGCATCCGGCCGGTGGCCATGTCCTCGAGCGTGAGGCGGCCATCGGCCCAGCGGGTCAGGCGGAACGGCGCCTCCGCGCCGTGCAGGCTCATCCGCCGGTCGCGCGCCAGGCCGCGCATCGCGCCGCGCACGAAGCCGTCCTGGCCGGGCGCGAGCACGATGACGGCACTGCCGTCGCGTGCATCGGTCACCGCGACCCCGCCATCGGCGCGGTCGGCGAAGCGCAGTTCTCGCGCCTGCAGCGCGGGCACGCCGGACAGCCCGGGATCCACGGGCGTCAGCCGCCCGAAGGTGACCAGCGCCAGCGTCGCCGCCACCAGCAGGCCGGCGCCGAGCAGCATGCCCCGCGGGAAGGTGCCGGGGCCTGTCGGGATGGCGTGGGGCATGGCGCGGCGCCTCAGGCCATTGCTTCGGCGGTGGGGCGCGAGGGGGCGTGCGCACCCCCGGCCGCCGGGACCGCCTGCACCGGCATGGAGGCCGAGGCCGCCAGCGCGCGGGAGAGGACCTGCGCCACGGCCTCCGCCTCGGGCAGGGCGCGCAGCGTCGGCTCGGCGCGTGCTACGCGCCAGGGGCGCACATGCGGCCACAGCGCCAGCCAGGAGACGCGGTGCCGCGGCAGCAGCTTCACCGCGATGTCGCCGCTGCCATCCGCGTGCCGCGCCAGGGCGGCGCTGGCGATGGCGGCGAAGGGGATGCCGACCGTCATCGGCAGGGCGATGCCGGTCTGGATGACCAGGCGGCGGCTGGTGATCGAATAGATCGTGCTGCGCCCGTAGAACCAGGCGATCCCCGCCAGCAGCGCCAGCGGCACCGCCCCGATCGCCACCAGCAGGCCCGCGCCCAGCGCCGCCTCGGCGAAGCCCGCACCTTCCGCCGTCAGCGCCGCGCCGCGCCACAGCGCGAGGACCGCGAAATAGACCGCGATCGCGCGCAGGTGCATCGCCCGCGTCGCGATGCCGCGCCAGCCGGGCCGGCCCTGCCAGAGCAGGGCCTCCCCGTCCGGAAGCGCCCCCGGGATGCCGGGGATCGGTTCGCGCTCATGCTCGTTGAAGGTGGCGCGCATGGTCACACCAGCGGTTCGACGCGGTTGGGCGTGGCGTAGAGCTCGCCGCCGCCGAAATAGCCGCTCATCCGGTCCTCCTCGCGCAGGCTCACCTGCGTGGGGTGGGACAGCGTCGGCGCCGCGGCGACCTGCGCGGCCGTCGCGGTCTCGATCCGCACCGGGCCGTCGCCGCGCCAGGTGACGAGGCCGATCGGCACCAGCGTGCGCTTGCCCGTCGCCGCGACCTCCACCTCGACGTAGCGGAACAGGTACTCCGACTTGTCCACCCAGAGATCGGCCACCGTGCCGGCCACCTTGCCGTCGAGGCCGAGCGCGACGCGGCCGCGGATCTCCGGGTCGCCCTCCTCCACGCCCCAGCCCGCGGCGGCGCGCAGCGGGACGACCTTCGGCGTCGCGTCGTCCCAGGTCAGGTCCGGGTGTTCGCTGCGGTTGACGTAGGAGGCGGTGCCGATGCCGGCCTGCATCGGGTCCACCACCGGAACCAGCGGCGCGCCGGGATAGGGGTCGTAGGGTTCGGCGGCTGCGCTGATGTCGCGCTCCGCGGGGCCGTTCGTGCTCACCGTGCCGCCATGCGGCAGGATGAAGTATTTCGGCTTCGGCGTGCCCGGGAAGCCGTGCACCTCCGGCCGGGGCACGCCCGGGCGGTCGGAGACGAGCGGGTAGCCCTCCCGCTTGTCCTCGGTGCGCAGGTAGTAGATCAGCCCCGCGAAGAAGGCGAAGAAGGCGTAGAGCGAGATCGCGGCGAGGTCGAGGAAGACCGGTGTGGCTTGCGCTGGCATGGGGTACCTCCGCGTGTCCCTTCAGATCTGTGCGGGCCCGGCGATGCCGTGGCCCGGTTGCGGCCGCCGCGACGACCCGCCCGTGCCCCGCACGAGCGGCCCGACGACGGCCAGGGTGGTGAACAGCAGCAGGACCTCGATCGCGTAGACGGCGACGTAGCCGGTGGCCGGGCTGCCCAGCGCCTCGCCCAGCGCGCCCTGCGCCGCGAGCGCGCCGACGAGGTCGCGCAGCACGCCGCCGAGCGCGATGGCCGTGCCCGCCGCCGTCGCCTGCACCGCGCCCCAGACGCCGAGCGCGAGGCCGATCTGCCCCGCCGGCGCCACCCGCATGCAGGCGGTAAGCGTCGCATGGGCGAACAGCCCGCCGCCGATGCCGATCAGCGCCGAGCCGAGCGCGAAGACCGCGACGCTGCCGAGCGGCGCGGCGAACACCACCAGGCTGAACGCCAGGATGCCGACCAGCGCGCCATAGGCCGCCAGCCGGTGTGCGTCCGCCCCTGCGCCGAGCCAGCGCGCGCCGGCGATGAAGCCGGCCGCCCCGCCGCCCGCCAGCAGCGCCGTCAGCCCCGTGGTGGCGCCGACGCCGAGGTTCAGGATCTGCCCGCCATAGGGCTCGAGCAGCACGTCCTGCATCGAGAAGCCGGCGGTGCCCAGCCCCGCCGCCAGCAGCCGCCGGTTCCACGGCCCCTGGTGGCGCAGCGCACGGAAGCTCTCGAGGAAGCGGGGCTCGCCGTCCTGCAGGCCGCGCGTGCGGTCGGGGTTGCGGGCCTCCTGCTTCCAGACCGCGACGAAGTTCAGGATCAGCGAGGCGCCGGCGCAGCCCTGGATCACCTGGATCAGCCGGATCTGGCTGAAATCCGCCAGCAGGACGCCGAACACCACCGCCGCGGCAACCATGCCGAACAGCAGCATCAGCGACAGCAGCGCGACCACGTTCGGCTGCGACTTCTGCGGCGCGAGATCGGTGGCCAGCGCCAGCCCCACGGTCTGCACCGTGTGCATCCCCGCCCCGACCAGCAGGAAGGCGATGGCGGCGCTGACCTGCGCCACCCAGGCCGGCGCCCAGGTGTCGCCCGACAGCACGATGAGCGCGAAGGGCATGATGGACAGGCCGCAGAACTGCACGACCGTGCCGAGCCAGAAATAGGGCACCCGCCGCCAGCCGAGGACCGAGCGGTAGTTGTCCGACTTGAAGCCGATCAGCGCCCGCAACGGCGCGAAGACGAGCGGCAGCGCGATCATCGCGGCCACCAGCCCCGCGGGCACGCCGAGCTCCACGATCATGACGCGGTTCAGCGTGCCGATCAGCAGCACCGCCGACATCCCGCAGGAGATCTGGAACAGCGCCAGCCGCAGCAGGCGCGCCATCGGCAGCTCGGCCGAGGTCGCGTCCGCGAAGGGCAGCAGGTGGCTGCCCACCCGGGTCCAGGCGCGCAGGATGCGGGCCTCGATGCGGGTCATCGCCGCCGCATCTCCATCGCGTGGGAGGTGTAGAAGCCGCTGCCCACGCGCCGGTCGCGGCCCTGCGTCCAGCCCTCCAGCCCCGGCTCCGCTGCCAGCAGGCGCCGCAGCGCGGCCTCGGCGACGGGCACGATGGACGGGGCGCGGTCGCCGCGCGGAAACAGGCGCCCCGCCGCGTGCATCGCGGCCAGCAGCGGCGTGCGCGGCGCGAAGGTGAACAGGACGGAGCCCGCGCAGCGCGGCGCGAGCTGCGCCAGCACCCGCGCCACATCCGCCGGGCGGTAATGGATCAGGCTGTCCATCGCAACCACATGGTCGAAGCGGCCGAGCGAGGGGTCGAGCATGTCGCCCACGCGGAACTCCACATGGCCCGTGCCGTGCCGCCCCGCCGCGCGCGCCTCGGCCAGCCCGACCAGGGTGGGGGAGATGTCGATGGCGACCACCTCCGCCCCGCGCCGCGCGGCCTCCACCGCCAGCGCGCCGGTGCCGCAGCCGGCATCCAGCAGGCGCATCCCCGCCATCTCCGCCGGCAGCCAGGACAGCAGCGTCGCGCGCATCTCATCCCGCCCCCGGCGGACGGTGGCGCGGATGCCGCTGACCGGTGCGTCGGAGGTCAGCCTCTCCCACGCCTTCGCCGCCGTGCGGTCGAAATAGGTCTCCAGCTCGCCCCTGCGGGCCTGGTAGCTGACGGTCGGCATCAGTCGAACCCCAGCAGGTCGAAGATCTCGCGGTCCTTGAGCGGCGAGGCGTCGAGCGGCGGCGTCCCCGCCAGCAGCGCCGCCGCCAGCCGCATGTACTCCGCCTGCACGGCCGCGATCTCCTCCGTCGGCTCCATCTCGAACAGGGACTTCTTCGCCAGGCGCGACCGGCGGATCGCGTCGAGGTCCGGGAAATGCGCGAGGGTGCGCAGCCCGGTCGCCGCGTTGAACTTGCCGATCTGGTCGGTGTCGCGGGAACGGTTGACGATGACCCCGCCGAGCCGGACGCCGTAGTTGGCCGACTTCGCCTTGATGGCGGCGACGATCCGGTTCATCGCGAAGATGCTGTCGAAGTCGTTCGCGGCGACGATGATGCCGCGGTCCGCGTGCAGCAGCGGCGCGGCGAAGCCGCCGCAGACGACGTCGCCCAGCACGTCGAAGATGACGATGTCCGTCTCCTCCAGCAGGTGGTGCTCCTTCAGGAGCTTCACCGTCTGGCCGACCACGTAGCCGCCGCAGCCCGTCCCCGCCGGCGGGCCGCCGGCCTCGACGCACATCACGCCGTTGTAGCCTTCGAAGACGAAGTCCTCGGGCCGCAGCTCCTCGGCGTGGAAGCCGACGCCGTCGAGCACGTCGATCACGGTCGGGATCATCCGGCCGGTCAGGGTGAAGGTGCTGTCGTGCTTCGGGTCGCAGCCGATCTGCAGCACGCGCTTGCCCAGCCTGCTGAACGCGACGGAGAGGTTGGAGCTCGTCGTGCTCTTGCCGATGCCGCCCTTGCCGTAGATGGCGAAGACCGTCGCGCCGCCCACCTTGGCCACGCCGTCCATGTGCACCTGCAGGCTGCCCTCGCCGTCGCCGAGGCGGGTCGCCGTGCCGTTGGGCGGTGGTCTCATGATCACTGTCACGCCGCCATCTCCGTGCCGATGCCTTCGAGCCGGTCCTCGAGCTCGTCGCCCGCGCGCCGCAGCGCCTCGAGCATGTCGTCGCTGGGCTGCCAGTAGCGGCGCTCATGCGCCTCGATCAGCCGGTTGGCGATCTTCGCCGAGGCCGCCGGGTTCAGCGCGGCCAGGCGGCGGCGCATCTCCGGGTCCAGCATGAAGGTCTGCGCCAGGTGCTGGTACACCCAGGGCGCGACGCCGCCGGTGGTGGCGGACCAGCCCATCGTGTTCGTCACCTGCGCCTCGATCTGGCGCACGCCCTCGTAGCCATGGGCCAGCAGCGCCTCGAACCACTTGGGATTGAGCGCGCGGGTGCGCGTCTCCAGCGCGACCTGCTCGGCCACCGTGCGCACCGTGCCCTCGCCGCGCGTCTGGTCGCCGACATAGACCGCGGCCTCCACCCCGCCGCGGGCGCGGCGCACGGCGCGGCTGATGCCGCCGAGCGTGTCGAAATACTGGTCGATGGTCGTCAGCCCGACCTCGATGCTGTCGAGGTTCTGGTAGGTGACCTCCACGCTTTCCAGCATGTGCGACAGGACCGCGTCCTGCCGGGCCGGCCGGCCGTCCACGCCGTAGGCGAAGCCCTTGCGGCGCTGCCACGCCTCGGCCAGCTCGTCCTCGTCGGTCCAGAGCCCGGCTTCGAGCATGTTGTTCACATTGGCCCCATAGGCGCCGTCGGCGTTGCCGAAGACGCGCAGGGCCGCCTGCTCGATCCCGCAGCCATGCCGCGCCATGCAGGCCAGGGCGTGGGCACGGACGAAGTTCATCTCCGCCGGCTCCTCGGCGCGGGCGGCCAGCAGCGCGGCCTCGGCCAGCAGCTTCGTCTGCAGCGGCAGCAGGTCGCGGAAGATGCCCGACAGCGTCACCATCACGTCGATCCGCGGTCGGCCGAGCCGTTCGAGGGGGATCAGCTGCGCGCCCGCAAGTCTGCCGTAGCTGTCGTGCCGCGGCTCCGCGCCCATCAGCCACAGCGCCTGCGCGATCGGGCCGCCCTCGGTCTTCAGGTTGTCGGTGCCCCAGAGCACGATGGCCACCGTCTCCGGCAACCCGCGGCCCTCGGCGGCGTGCCGCTCCAGCAGCCGGTCGGCCTGGCGGGCGCCGTCCCGCACCGCGAAGGCGGAGGGGATCCTGAAGGGATCGAAGCCGTGCAGGTTGCGCCCGGTGGGCAGCACCGCCGTGGTCCGCAGCAGGTCGCCGCCCGGCGCGGGGCGGACATAGCCGCCATCGAGCGCGTGCAGGATGGCCGGAAGCTCCGCCTCCGTCGCCAGCAGCGCGTCCAGCCGCGCGCGCTCCGGCCCTTCCGCCACGCCGGCGGCGTCCAGCATCTCGCGCCGCTGGTCGGGGGTCGGCACCTCGCCCACCACATGCAGGCCGTGGGGGATGAGGGTGTATTCCAGTTCCAGCAGCGCGGCGCCGAGCTTCGGCACCTCGGCCGCGGGGTCGGCCCAGGCGGGTTCGGCGGGCGCGAGTTCCACCGCGGCGGCCTGCGCCTGCACGAGCTGCGCCAGGGCGCCCCGCACGCCGGCGTCGCAATCCGGCTCCAGCCCCCGCCAGCGGTCGAGCGAGGCCTTCAGGTCGAGCAGCCCGCGATAGAGCCCCGCATGCGCGACCGGCGGCGTCAGGTATGAGATCAGCGTGGCGCCGGCGCGACGCTTCGCCAGCATCCCCTCCGACGGGTTGTTCGAGGCGTAGAGGTAGAGGTTCGGAAGGTCGCCGATCAGGCGGTCCGGCCAGCATGCGGCGGACAGGCCCGCCTGCTTGCCGGGCATGAATTCCAGCGCGCCATGCGTGCCGAAATGCAGCACGGCATGGGCGCCGAAATCCTCCCGCAGCCAGCGGTAGAAGGCGCTGAAGGCGTGGGTGGGCGCGAAGCCGCGTTCGAACAGCAGGCGCATCGGGTCGCCTTCCCAGCCGAAGCCGGGCTGGACGCCGACGAAGAGGTTGCCGAAGCGGGCGCCGAGGACGTGGATCGTCGCGCCGTCGGACTGCGCGCGGCCCGGCGCCGGGCCCCATTGCCGCTCGATCTCGGCCAGGTGCGGCTCGCGCCGGACATGGTCGTCGGCGGTGATGCGCGCGGCCACGTTGGCAACCGCGCCGAATTGCGCGGCATTGCCGTGGATGACGGCGTCGCGCAGGGCCTCCACGCTGTCCGGCACCTCCACCGCGTAGCCGGCGGCGGCCATCGCCTTCATCGTGTTGTGCAGCGAGGCGAAGACGGAGAGATAGGCGGCCGTGCCGGTGTTGCCGGCATTGGGCGGGAAGTTGAACAGCACCGCCGCCACCTTCCGCTCCGCCCGGCGGCTTCGGCGCAGCGAGACCAGGCGCGCGACGCGGTCGGCGAGGCGCCCGGCGCGCTCGCCCTCCGCCGCCATGTCGCGCCGCCCGTCGCCGGCGGCGGCGGCGGAACGCCCGCCATAGGTCATCGGCCAGGTGGCGCCGTCGAGCTCGGGGATCGCGACCATCATCGTCGCCTCCACCGGCGTCAGCCCGCGCGCGTCGTCGCGCCACTGCTCGATGGTCTGGAATTCCAGCGGATGCGCGGCGAGATAGGGCACGTCGAGCGCGGCCAGCACCTCCTCCGCGGCGCGCGCGTCGTTGTAGGCGGGGCCGCCGACCAGCGAGAAGCCGGTGAGCGAGAGCACGGCATCCACCGCCGGGGCGCCGTCGCGGCGGAAGAAGCGTTCGATCGCGGGACGGTTGTCGAGGCCGCTCGCGAAGGCCGGGACCACGTTCAGCCCGCGCGACTCCAGCGCCGCGATCACGCCGTCATAATGGGCGGCGTTGCCGGCAAGCACGTAGCTGCGCATCACCAGCAGCCCGACCGTGCCGGCGCGGCCGCCGGCCGGAAGCTGCCCCACGCGTTCCGTCACGTGGCCGCCGGGCAGGCGGGGGTGGTAGAGCCCGACCTCCGGGTAGTGTTCGGGCGGCGCCACCTTCAGCGTGCCCGCCAGCGCGCGGCGCGGCCCTGCGGCGTAGCGGTTGACCAGCATCCGCACGAGGTTGGCGAGGTTGCCGGGCGACCCCGCCAACCAGTACTGCAGCGCCAGGAAATAGGCCCGCAGGTCCTGCGCCGTGCCGGGGATGAAGCGCAGCAGCCGCGGCAGTTCCCGCAGCATCCGCATCTGCCCCTTGCCCGAGGAGGGCGAGGCCTTCGCCCCCTTCCCGCCGCGCAGGCGCTTCAGCAGGCCCATGATGCCCGTCGCCTCGGCCCCCATGTCGAAGCGGCCGATGCGCGTCAGCCGCATCACTTCCCCGGCGGACAGGCAGCAGACCATCGCGTCGCAGGTGTCGCGCCGGGCGGCGAGCGCGGGCAGCACGGCGCGGATGTGGTCCTCGAGGAACAGCATCGCGGCGACGACGATGTCGCCGCGCGCGATGTCGGCCAGGCAGTCCGCAAGGGCGGCCGGGTCGGAACCCCATTCGTCGGCGGCGTGGACGGCGAGTTCGAGGCCCGGCACCTCCCGCCGCAGCGCCGCGCGCGCCTGCATCATCGCGCTGGCCAGGTGGCTGTCCATCGTGACGATGACGACGCGCATGGACGGCGCGGCGACCGCGGCGAGGTTCACGCCGTCCGGCATGGGCGTCTCCTGCAGGGGCGGTGCGATGCCGCGTCAGCGGCTGAAATGCGCCTTGGCATCGTACAGCGTCTCGACGGTGATGGTCGCGATGCCGCGGTCGGCGGCGTAGCGTTCGGTGTTCCGTCGTGCCTTGCCGCGCACGAAGAACGGGATCTTGCGAAGCTCCTGTTCCGCATCGGTGCCCCAGGCGGGGGAAGGGTCGCCCGCGACGGCGTGGGGAGTCACCGTCGCGGGCGCGGGCGCGGGCTGCGCGGCGGGCGCGGCCCCTCGGCCCATCTCCGGCACGCGCCCCGCCTCGCCGAGATGCGAGGCGCGCGCGCCGTCATGGAATTCGAAATCCTCCCGGAACATGCCAAGCAGGTGTTCCTCGAGGCCCATCATCAGCGGGTGGACCCAGGTATCGAACAGCACGTTCGCGCCCTCGTCGCCCATCTGGGGCGAGGTGCGAGCCGGGAAGTCCTGCACATGCACGGGCGCCGAGATCACGGCGCAGGCGATGCCGTGCTTCTTGGCGACGTGGCGTTCCATCTGCGTGCCGAGCACGAGTTCGGGCTGCAGCGCCGCGATCGCCTGCTCGACCTCGAGGTAGTCGTCGGTCAGCAGCGGCTCCACGCCGTGCCGCTTCGCGGCTTCCCGGACCTCGCGCCCGAATTCGCGGGAATAGCTGCCGAGGCCGACGACCTGGAAGCCGAGTTCCCCGGCGGCGACCCGCGCGGCGGCGATCGCGTGCGTCGCATCGCCGAAGATGAAGACGCGCTTGCCCGTCAGGTAGGTGCTGTCGACCGAGCGCGCGTACCAGGGCGCGCGCAGCGCATCGGCTTCGGACGGCACCTCGGCGCCGGCGAGGCGCGCGACCTCGGCGCGGAAGTCGCGCGTCGCGCCGGCGCCGATCGGCACGGTGGTGGTGAAGGGCTGGCCGAAGCTGCGCTTCAGCCAGGACGCCGCGGTCCCCGCCACCTCCGGATAGAGCACCACGTTGAAGTCGGCCTCACCCAGCCGCGCGAGGTCGGCGGGCGTCGCGCCGAGCGGGGCCGTGACATGCACCTCGATCCCCATGGCGCCGAGCAGCTTCGTCACCTCCGCCACGTCATCGCGATGGCGGAAGCCGAGGGCGGTGGGGCCGAGGAGGTTGCAGCGCGGGGCGGCACCGGGGGGGCGCGGGGCGCGCGGCGTGCCGGGGGGCGGGACCGCAGGGCCGGCGCAGGCGCGGACCAGCTGGTAGAAGGTCTCCGCCGCGCCCCAGTTCTCCTTCCGCTGATAGGCCGGCAGTTCGAGCGGCACGACCGGGATGGGCAGGCCGAGCGTGCGGGCGAGCCCGCCGGGATCGTCCTGGATCAGCTCCGCCGTGCAGGACGCGCCGACGATCATCGCCTGCGGGCGGAAGCGTTCGTACGCATCGCGCACCGCGGTCCTGAACAGCTCTGCCGTGTCGCCGCCGAGGTCGCGCGCCTGGAAGGTGGTGTAGGTGACGGGCGGGCGCCTGCCCCGCCGCTCGATCATGGTGAACAGCAAGTCGGCATAGGTGTCGCCCTGCGGCGCGTGCAGCACGTAGTGCACGCCTTCCATCGCCGTGGCCACGCGCATCGCGCCCACATGGGGCGGCCCCTCGTAGGTCCAGACGGCGAGCTGCATGGCGCTACGCCTCCAGCCGGGCGCGGCGCGCGAGCGGGCGCGCGAAGAGCTCGGCCAGGTCGCCCGCCTGGTCGTAGCCCTGGATGGGGGTGAAGACGAGCTCGATCGACCATTTGGTCGCGAAGCCCTCCGCCTCCAGCGGGTTGGCGAGGCCGAGTCCGCAGACCGTGAGATCGGGCCGCGCCGCTCGGCAGCGATCGAGCTGCCGCTCGACGTCCTGGCCCTCGGACAGCAGCGGCCCGGCAGGCAGCAGGGCCAGTTCCTCGGCCATGTGGGCGCGGTGCAGGAACGGCGTGCCGATCTCCACCGGCCGCATCCCGAGCTCACGCGAGAGAAAGCGCGCCAGCGGGATCTCGAGCTGGCTGTCGGGGAACAGGAACAGGCTGCGGCCTTCGAGCATGGCGCGCCGCGGCGCGAGGGCGGCGCGGGCGCGGGCCTCGCCGGCCGCGGTGGCCTCGCGGATGCGGGCGTCCGGCGTGCCCCAGGCCTCGGCGGCGGCGCGGAGCCAGAGCGTCGTGCCCTCCGCGCCCAGCGGGAAGGGCGCGGCGATGCGGCGTGCGCCGCGTCCTTCCAGCGCACGCGCCGCATCGGCCAGGAAGGGCTGGGCCAGCAGGTAGCGCGTGCCGGGGCCGACCGGCGGCAGCTCCGCCGCGCGGCGCGACGGCAGGAAGCGCACCGGCCCGACGCCGAGCGCGGCGAAGAGCCGCAGCAGCTGGTCCTCCACCACCTCCGCCAGCGCGCCGACGACGAGGAGGGAGCGCGCGGTGCCCGGCTCGGCCGGCATCTCCGGCACCAGCGCGGCGAGGCAGGCATCCTCGCCCTGGGTGAAGGTGGTCTCGATGCCGGAGCCGGAGTAGTTCAGCACCCGAACGGCCGGGGCGAAGCGCCGCGACAGCCGCTGCGCCGCGCGGGAGAGGTCGAGCTTGATGACCTCCGACGGGCAGGAGCCGACGAGGAACAGCATGCGGATGTCGGGCCGCCGTTCCAGCAGGCGGGCCACCACGCGGTCCAGCTCGTCGTTGCAGTCTGCGAGGCCCGCGAGGTCGCGTTCGTCGATGATGGCGGTGGCGAAGCGGGGCTCGGCGAAGATCATGACGCCGGCGGCGGATTGCAGCAGATGCGCGCAGGTGCGGCTGCCGACCACCAGGAAGAAGGCGTCCTGGATCTTGCGGTGCAGCCAGACGATGCCGGTGAGGCCGCAGAACACCTCGTGCTGGCCGCGCTCGCGCAGCACCGGTGCGGCGGCGCAGCCCGTGGAAGGGTCCGCGGCCATGCTCACACGGCCCCCAGCGGGCCGCGCATGTGGCGGGATTCGGCGCGGCGCGCGGCGCGCAGCTTCATCACGAACTGCGTGGCGTTGACGACGTAGGCGGCATAGGCCGCGAGCGCCAGCCACATCTGCCCCGACGCCTCGCCGATGCCGCCGAGCACCGCGCCGAGATAGGCGGTGTGGAGCGCGAGGACGAGCATGCTGAACATGTCCTCCCACCAGAAGGCGGGGGCGAAGAGGTAGCGGCCGAAGACCTCCTTCTCCCAGATGCAGCCCGTGACCATGATCGTGTAGAGCACCAGCGTCTTCAGCACGACGGAGGCGGTCGCCGCGGCGAAGCCCTCGCCGGTCGCGAGGTAGTTCAGCACCAGGCCGAGGCTGACGAGGAAGACGAGGAACTGCAGCGGCGCGAGCACGCCCTGCACCACGGTCCAGGGCGATGCATCGCGGCGGCGCCGCTCCTCCGGCGTGTAGAGCGGCTGTGGGACCGTGCGCGGCGCGGCGCGGCCGTGGCGGCGGCCGGCGGCGGCACCCCAGGGCGATCCGTCCAGCGCCTCGAGGAGGCCTCCCAGTCCGTTCGTTGTAAGCATTTCTTGACAACCCTCCGTCAAAGCGGGTCCGCTGTCAGTCAAGTCAGGCAGACCGAGCGGTGAAGCGGCCTGCCCTGGGGGGATAATCCGCTGAAAACCGACCTTTCCGGCACTGCCATCGGGTCGTTCTGCACCGGCTTTCTCCCCACCCGCGCTGTGTTCGAGGGAGGCTAGAAGGCCACCGGCAGGAGTGTCAAGGACGATTGACGTAAATCGGCATTGACATCTGGCGGCAGTGGGCATGAAGTAGCGACAGGAGAGGGCGATGGCCTCGAAACCCATGGTCGCTGGACCGCAGACGGCAGATCTGCGCAACGCGCCACAAGACGGCGGACACGCGATGCCATGTGCCCTCGGCCTCACGGCGGACCTGGCGCAGACCCGCAACCCGGCGGTGCCCGATCCACGCCGCCACGCCCCCTTCGCCGCGCCCGCATACAACGTCGCCGAGCGGCGCCGCGGCGCCCTGCTCGCCCGCACGCTGGAGACGGAGGTGATTCCCCGCCTCGTCCTCGCGCGGCGCGGCGCGGCGGCCCATGCCGAGGTGCCGGGCGCCGAGTGCGCGGTGGCGGCGGAGGATGTGGCCCTGCTCGCCGGGCTCGTCACCCACAACGACCTGCCGGGCGGGATGGCCCATCTCGGCGTGCTGCGCGCCCGCGGCATCCCCATCGAGAGGCTGTATCTCGACCTGCTCGCCCCCGTCGCGCGCCGCCTCGGCGAGATGTGGGAGGAGGACCGCTGCGACTTCACCACGGTCACCATCGGCCTGTGCTGCCTGCAGCAGTTGGTGATGGAGCACAGCGCCGCCTTCCGGCCGCGCGCCGCGCCGCGCGACCTGGACCGCCGCGTGCTCCTCACGCCCCTGCCGGGCGAGCAGCACAGCTTCGGGCTGCTGATGGTGGGCGAGTTCTTCCGCCGGCAGGGCTGGGACGTGCACAGCGCCACCGGCGCGGGCGCGCGCGAACTTGCCGCGCTGGTGCGGCGGCAATGGTTCGCGATGGTCGGCCTGTCCGTCTCCTCGGACAGCCGGCTGGAGGGGCTGGCCTCCATCATCCGGGAACTGCGGCGGGAGTCCCGCAACCGGCAGCTTGGTGTGCTGGTGGGGGGGCGCGTGTTCAGCGAACAGCCGGAACTCGCCACCCTCGTCGGGGCGGACGCCACCGCGCAGGACGGCCAGCAGGCGGTGCTGAAGGCGGAGACCATGCTCGCCTTGCTCGGCCGCGAGGATTGAGGGCCTGCCGGGCCGCGGCGCTGCGTTGTCAAGCAGACTTCACGTTGACGACCAGGAGGGGTGGTTTGAGAAGGGGTCCCCTGGGATGAAGGACGGGATGCCTCGTGAAAGCGTTCAGAACCCCCGGGACGTCGCTCGGACAGCTCGATGCGGAGGCCGCAGCGGGCCTCGTCGTCGCGGCGACGGATCTGGCCCTCGTGCTCGATGACGCCGGCACCATCCGCGACGTCGCGATCGGCAGCGACGACCTGGCCGCCGACCTCGACGGAGCCGAGGAGTGGCGCGGCCGCCGCTGGGTGGACACCGTCGCGCCGGACAGCCGCGGCAAGGTGGAAGCCTTGCTGAAGGCGCGCCCGGGCGATGGCGGGCCGCGTTGGCGGCACGTCAACCAGATGGCGCCGCCGCGCGGCGCTCTGCCGGTGCTCTGCGCCGTCGCGCCGATGGGGCCGGATGGCGGGCGCATCGTGCTCGGCCGCGACCTGCGCGGGGTGTCGCAGCTGCAGCAGCGCCTGGTCGAGGTGCAGCAGTCGATGGAGCGCGACTATTCGCGCCTGCGCCAGGCGGAGACGCGCTACCGCCTGCTGTTCCAGATGTCGGTCGACCCCGTGCTGATCCTGGATGGCGAGACGCAGCGCATCCTGGAGGTGAACCCCGCGGCGCAGCAGCTTCTCGGCCGCGCCGGGCGGCGCTTCGCGGGCCGCACGCTGACGGAACTGTTCGTGCCGGAAGACCGGCAGAAGGTCACCGCCCTGCTCGCCGCGCTGCGCAGCGCGGGGCGGGCGGAGGACCTGCGCGCGCGCCTGGTCGAGGGCGGGCAGGACGTGCAGGTCGGCGCGTCCACCTTCCGGCAGGAAGGCGGGCTGCTGTTCCTGATGCGCCTCAGCCTGACGCGCGGCGCCCCCGCCATCATGGTGCCGGAAGCGAAGACGCGCCTGCTGAAGGTGGTGGAGGGCGTGCCGGACGCCTTCGTCGTCACCGACGCGCAGGCGCGCATCCTGACCGCCAACCCCGCCTTCCTCGACATGGTGCAGGTGACGAGCGAGGACCAGGCGCGCGGCGAGCCGCTGGACCGCTGGCTGGGCCGGCAGGGGGTGGAGCTCGACGTGCTGCTGACCAACCTGCGCAACCGCGGCTCGGTCCGGCTCTACGCCACCACCATGCGCGGCGACCTCGGCGGCGCGACGGAGGTGGAGATCTCCGCAGTCGCCGTGCTGAACGGCGGACAGCCCTGCTTCGGCTTCTCCATCCGCGACATCGGCGCGCGGCTGAAGCCGGCGCGCAACCTCAACGGCGCCACGCGGTCGGTCGAGCAGCTGACGGAGCTGATCGGCCGCGTGCCCCTGAAGGACCTGGTGCGGGAGGCGACGGACGCGATCGAGCGGCTGTGCATCGAGGCGGCGCTGCAGATCACCGGCGACAACCGCGCCTCGGCGGCGGAGATGCTCGGGCTCAGCCGGCAGAGCCTCTACGTGAAGCTGCGGCGCTACGGGCTCGGCGACCTCGCGGGCGACGACGGGGCGGAAGGATAGGGCATGGCGGCACCGGCACCCCTTTCGGCAGGCGGCGCGGCGCAGGGGCGCCCGCATCCCGCCGTGGTGCTGGAACTGCTGAAGCCGATCACCTGGTTCCCGCCGATGTGGGCCTTCGGCTGCGGCGTCGCGTCTTCGGGCGCGTCGCTGGCCGCGGGCTGGCCGATGGCGGTCGTCGGCATCCTGCTGGCGGGGCCGCTGGTCTGCGGCATGAGCCAGGCCGTGAACGACTGGTTCGACCGCCATGTGGATGCGGTGAACGAACCGGGACGCCCCATCCCCTCGGGCCGGATGCCGGGGCGGTGGGGCCTGCGCGTCGCGCTCGGCTGGAGCGCGCTGTCGCTTGCGGTCGGCGCGCTGCTCGGCCCCTGGGGCTTCGCGGCGACGGTGGTGGCGGTCGCGCTCGCCTGGGCCTATTCGGCGCCGCCGCTGCGGCTGAAGGCGAATGGCTGGTGGGGGAACCTCGCCTGCGGGCTCAGCTACGAGACGCTGCCCTGGGTCACCGCCGCGGCCGTGCTGTCGGGCGGCGCGCCCGATGCGCGGGTGGTGGCGGTCGCGCTGCTCTACGGGCTCGGCGCGCATGGCATCATGACGCTGAACGACTTCAAGTCGATCGAGGGCGACCGACGCTTCGGACTGGACTCCATCCCCGTGCTGCTGGGGGCGGACCGCGCGGCCGCCTTCGCCTGCTGGGCGATGGCGGTGCCGCAGGCGGTGGTGGCCGGGCTGCTGGCCTGGTGGGGGGCGGGGCTCGCCGCACTGGCGGTGCTCGCGCTGCTGGCGGCGCAGGGCCTGGCGATGCGGCGGATGCTGCGCGACCCGCGCGGGCTGGCCCCCTGGTACAACGGCACCGGCGTCACGCTCTATGTCGCAGGGATGATGGTGACGGCCTTCGCCGTCGCGCCGGGGGGCGCGCCATGAACCCGCCCCCGCTCGGCTGGTTCGGCATCGTCCGGCTCGGCCTCGTGCAGACCTCGCTCGGCGCCATCGTCGTGCTGACCACGGCGGCGCTGAACCGCGTGATGGTGGTGGAACACGCCTTGCCGGCGACGCTGCCGGGGGTGCTGGTCGCGCTGCACTACGCGGTGCAGATGCTGCGCCCGCGGCTCGGCCACGGGTCGGACCAGGGCGGGCGGCGCACGCCCTGGATCATCGGCGGCATGGCGGCGCTGGCCCTCGGCGGCGTCCTGGCCGCGGTGGCGACGGCCTGGATGGGCACGGCGCTGCTGCCGGGCGTGGCGCTGGCGGTGGTAGCCTTCCTGCTGGTCGGGCTCGGCGTCGGCGCGGCCGGCACCTCGCTGCTGGTGCTGCTGGCCGCGCGCGTCGCGCCGGCGCGCAAGCCGGCGGCGGCGTCGCTGGTCTGGATCATGATGATCGCGGGCTTCGTCGTGACCACCGCCGTCGCGGGCCGTCTGCTCGATCCCTATTCGCCCGGGCGGCTGGTCGCGGTCGCCGCCGGCGTATCGGCGCTGGCCTTCCTGCTGGCCCTCGCGGCGGTCGCGGGGATCGAGGGGAAGGCGGCGGCACCGGCCGGGGCACGGCGCCCGGCCGCCTTCCTGCCCGCCCTGAGGGAGGTATGGGCCGAGCCGGTGGCGCGCCACTTCACCGTCTTCGTCTTCCTCTCCATGCTCGCCTACAGCGCGCAGGACCTGATCCTGGAGCCCTTCGCGGGCACCGTCTTCGGCATGACGCTGGGCGAGACGACGCGGCTGTCCTCCCTGCAGCATGGCGGCGTTCTCGCGGGGATGATCGTCATCGCCCTCGTCGGCAGCCTGTCGGGCGGGCGGGTGGAGGTGCTGCGGCGCTGGACCATCGGCGGCTGCGCCGCGGCCTGCCTGATCCTGCTGGCCCTGGCGGCGGCGGGCATCACGGGGACGGCCTTCCCCCTGCGGGAGAGCTTCTTCGCGCTCGGCCTCGCCAACGGCGCCTTCGCGGCCGCCGCCATCGCCACGATGATGCAGCTCGTCTCCCGCGGGGGCGGCGGGCGGGACGGCGTGCGGATGGGGATGTTCGGGGCGGCGCAGGCCATCGCCTTCGGGCTCGGCGGGCTGGCCGGCACGGTGGTTCTCGACCTCGGGCGGCTGGCCACGGGCAGCGCGGGCGGCGGCTATGTCGTGGTGTTCCTTGCCGATGCGGCGCTGTTCCTCGCCTCCGCGCTGCTGGCCCGGCGCATCGGGCGCGCGCCGGGCGAGGCCGCGCGCGGGCGCGATGCGGGGATCACGGGGAAGGAAGCGGCGGCATGACCGAGAGCATCGACGTGGTCGTGGTCGGCGGCGGGCCCGCGGGCGCGACGGCGGCGCACGACCTGGCGCGGCAGGGGCGTTCGGTCCTGCTGCTGGACAAGGCGGGCCGCATCAAGCCCTGCGGCGGCGCCATCCCGCCGCGGCTGATCCGCGACTTCGACATCCCCGCGGCGCTGATCGTCGCGCGCATCACCTCCGCCCGCATGGTCGCGCCATCCGATCATGCGGTCGACATGCCGATCGACACCGGCGGCTATGTCGGCATGGTGGACCGCGACGCCTTCGACGAATTCCTCCGCGCCCGGGCGGCGGAGGCCGGCGCGCTGCGCCGCACCGGCACCTTCGAGACGCTGTCGCGCGACCCCGACGGAACCGCCGTCGTGGAGTACCGCCCGAAGGACGCGCCGGACGATGCGCCGCCCGCGCGCATCCGCGCGCGGCTCGTCATCGGCGCCGACGGCGCGCGCAGCGGCGTGGGCCGGCAGGCCGTGCCGGGGGCGGAGAAGGTGAAGTGCGTCTTCGCCTATCACGAGATCGTCGCCGCCCCGCAGGGCGAGGCACCGGCCTATGACGCGAACCGCTGCGACGTGTACTACCAGGGCCGCCTGTCGCCGGACTTCTACGCCTGGATCTTCCCGCATGGCGACAAGGTCAGCATCGGCACCGGCTCGGCCCGCAAGGGTTTCTCGCTGCGCGGTTCGGTGGGGGAGTTGCGCGCGGCCACCGGGCTCGACCGCGTGCGCACCCTCCGGCGCGAAGGCGCGCCCATCCCGCTGAAGCCGCTGCGGCGCTGGGACAACGGGCGGGACGTGCTGCTCGCGGGGGATGCCGCGGGCGTGGTCGCGCCGGCGAGCGGGGAGGGCATCTACTACGCCATGCTGTGCGGGCGCCTCGCCGCCGAGGCGGCCGAGGAATTCTGCACGACCGGCGATGCGCGCGCGCTGCGGCTCGCGCGGAAGCGCTTCATGAAGGCGCATGGGCGCGTCTTCTGGATCCTCGGGATCATGCAGTATTTCTGGTACTCGTCGGACAGGCGCCGCGAGAAGTTCGTCAAGATCTGCGAGGACAAGGACGTCCAGCGCCTGACCTGGCAGTCCTACATGAACAAGGAACTCGTCCGCCGCGACCCGATGGCGCATGTGCGGATCTTCTTCAAGGACCTTGCGCACCTGTTCGGCCTGGCCAGGGCCTGACCATGCGCGCCGCCACCCCCGGAGCCTTCGCCGAATGAAACTGTCCTCGCTCGACCAGACGCAGCAGAGGCTGCGCCCCCAGGGTGGCGCCCACCGGCAGCGCGGGGGCTCGACCCGCACGCTGCCCCTGAAGGTCGGCACCCGCGGCTCGCCGCTCGCGCTCTGGCAGACGCGCCACTTCCTCGACCTCATCACCCGCGTCTGCCCGCTGCTGCGGGAGGTGGAGGCCTTCGAGGAGCATGTGATCGCCACCTCCGGCGACCGGGTGCAGGACAGGCCGCTGGCCGACATCGGCGGCAAGGGGCTGTTCGCGAAGGAAATCCACGAGGCCCTGTCCGACGGCCGCGTGGACTTCGCCGTCCACAGCCTGAAGGACCTCGAGACCGAACTGCCGCCCGGCATCGTGCTGGCCTGCACGCTGCGGCGCGAGGATCCGCGCGACGCGCTGGTCACCGGGCCGACCTGCGGCGGCGCCGCGCCGGACGACCCCTATGCCTGCCTGCCGCGCGGCGCGCTGGTCGGCACCGCCTCCGTCCGGCGGCAGTCGCAGCTGCTGCATGCGCGGCCCGACCTGCGGGTGGAGATCATCCGCGGCAATGTCGGCGCGCGGCTGCGGAAGGTGCGGGCCGAGGGCGGGCCGGAGGCGTCCCTCCTCGCGCTCGCGGGCCTCCGCCGGCTGGAGATGGAGCACGAGGCGGCGGTGGCGCTGGATGCCGAGGTGATGGTGCCCGCCGCGTGCCAGGGCGTCATCGGCGTGACCGTGCGCGCGGACGATGTCGAGCTGCGCGAGATGCTGTCGATCATCGAGGACCGCGAGTCGGCCGCGGCCAGCGCCGCCGAACGCGCCCTGCTGTCGGAGCTGGACGGGTCCTGCCGCACGCCGATCGGTGGACATGCGCGGCTGCTCGGCGACGGGCTGATGCGGTTGACGGGGCTGGTGGCGCGGGCGGATGGCAGCTTCCTGCTGAAGCGCCATGTCACGGGCGCCGCCGCCGATGCGGCGCGCATCGGGCGCGAACTGGGCGAGAGCCTGCGCGGCGACGCCCCGGCCGACATCTTCGGCTAGGGGCGGCGCCTCAGCCCCGCCACCGCCCGCGGAGATCGGCCAGATGCGCGGCCAGTGCCGCGAGCAGGCAGAGCGCGACCCAGCCCCACCAGCCGCCGGTCAGCGCGACGCGGAGCGCCAGCACCAGCGCCGCGCCCGGCAGCACCAGCGCCATCACGGCGCCGGGCGATGGCCCGCGCCCGCTGCGGCGCCGCCAGGCCAGCAGCAGCGCCGCCTCCGCCGCCATCACCAGCAGCACCAGGTCGGCGGCGCGGCCGCTTGCGAAGAACTCCTCCACGGCGCCTCACGGGAAAGGTGCGTTGATCCTGACCAGGGAGAGATTCAACGCCGTGGCGAAGCCCGTCCAGAGCAGATAGGGCAGCAGCCACCACCCCGCCCCCGGCGCGCGGCGTCCCACCGCCAGCATCAGCACCGGCACCGACAGCGTCAGCATCGCGGCTTCCGGCAGGGCCCAGTCGGGGCGGCGATGCGCGAAGAACAGCAGCGGCCAGAGGAAGTTGAGGAACAGGTTCGCGCCGAGCGCGAGGGCCAGCCCCCGCCGCCGGTCCGGCGCCGCCCGCCATGCCCGGCGGGCGGCCAGGAAGATCAGCACATAGATCGCGCCCCAGACGATCGGCACCACCCAGTCCGGCGGCTGCCACCAGGGCCGCCCGAGGCCGAGGTACCAGCGCAGCATCCCGCCCGGCGACAGGTCGCCGGTCAGCGCGACGCCGAGCAGGACGAGCAGCGCGGCGCCGGCAGCGAGCGGGGTCGCGCCCGCCCCCCGCATCATGCGTCACCGTCCCGCCACGCGTCCGGCCCGGCCTTGCCACGAAGAATTGCCATACCGGGCCAACGAAGCGGCCGGGCCGGCGTTCCTGGCGAAGGCTTGCACTCCCCGGGGGTGCCGCCATCTCCCGCCCGCCGGGACAAGAAGGCCCTGCGCCACGCAGCGCAGGGGGGCTGAGCGGGTGCCTTTGATCCATCTCCTGGAGGAGTGACCTGATGCGTCGTCTTGTTCTGGCCTTCGCCGCGACCCTGGCCCTGTCGCCCCTGGCCGCCCAGGCGCAGGAAGCCGGCGACCCCGCCGCCGGCCAGCGCGTCTTCAACCAGTGCCGTGCCTGCCACACGATCGACCAGGGCGGCCGCAGCGGCGTCGGGCCGAACCTGCACGGTGTGGTCGGCCAGCGCGCCGCGCGGATCGAGAACTTCCGCTACTCGGCCAATCTCCGGCAGCTCGCGGAAGGCGGCCTGACCTGGGACGAGGCGAATCTGCGCCGCTACCTCGCCAACCCGAAGGATCTGGTGCCGCAGGGCAGCATGGCCTTCCCGGGGCTCCGCAACCCGCAGCAGCTCAATGACGTGATCGCCTACCTGAAGTCCCAGTCCTGACGCGGCGCGGGGGGGATCAGCCGATCCCCTCCGGCAGCCCGGCCCAGGCCTGCTCCGGCGCCATCGGGCCCGGCAGCAGGCCCTGGTCGGCGCACCAGCGCGCGGCCAGGCCGAGCGCGGGGGCGAGGTCCGCGCGGGTGAGGGCCGGCACCCCGGCCTCCCGCAGCAGGCGCAGCAGTTCCGCCACCCTCGCGGGCGACCGCTCCGCATGCTCCCGCCGAACCACCACCAGGTGGTTCACCGGCTCGAAGCCGTGGCGGGCCTGGAAGGCGCGGCCGGCGGCGGGCACGTCCGGCCAGACGGTGCGCAGCGCCGGGTCGGCCGGCACGTCGTTCCCGAAGATCGCCGCATCCAGCTCGCCGGCCTTCAGCATCGCCAGCATGTCCGCGCCCTTCGCCGCGCGTTCCGCCCAGGGCGGGTCGCGGTATTCGGGGACATGCGCGTCCTCGAAGGTCACCCAGCGGCAGTCCTGGGAACGCACGCCATGCGCCTCCGCCAGCACGCCGCGCAGCCACATCCCCGTGGTCTGGCTGTAGGCGCGCACGCCGATGCGGCGGCCCGCCAGGTCCTCGGGCCGCCGCACGGGCCCGTCGGCGCGGCAGAGCATGGAGCCTTCCTGGAAGCGCCGCGCGACGACGGCGGGCAGCAGCACCAGCGGCTTGTCCCAGGCGCGCGCCATCAGGAAGGTGGCGATCGCCATCTCGCTGGCGTCGAAGCGGGCCTCGCGCACCATCGGCGCGAAGGCCTTGCTGATCGGCGCCACCCTCTCGAACGCCAGCGGCAGGGCGGGGGAGGCGACCTCCCCCGCGATCAGCCGCGCCGTGTGCGGATAGCTGCCGAGCGCGACCGCCCAGGCGCCGTCAGTCACGGTAGGACGGATCCAGCCGGTCCAGCTTCCGCAGCAGCGCGGCCCATTCCATCACGCCATAGGGGCGGCGTGTGCCGGGCTGGTAGTTGTTCCAGGTCTCCTCCACCACCTTGGCCGGCACCTCGACGATCTTCTGGCCGGTGGCCTGCGCGGCGAGCTGCGCCTTGCAGGACAGCTCCATGCGGTGCATCCAGTTGAAGGCCTCGCCGATCGTGCGGCCCACCGTCAGCAGCCCGTGGTTCCGCAGCACCAGCGCCGGATAGTCGCCGAGGTCGCGCACCAACTTCTCCTGCATGGACAGGTCCAGCACCACGCCTTCGTAGTCGTGGTAGCCGACCCTGGCGAAGCGCATCGAGGTCTGGTTCATCGGCAGCAGCCCGCATTCCAGCGAGCTGACGGCCATGCCCGGCCAGGTATGCGTGTGGATCACGCACTTGATCTCGGGCTTCGCCGCGTGGATCGCGCCGTGGATGACGAAGCCCGCGCGGTTCACGCCGTAGTTCAGCCCATCCGGGAAGTCCGGCTTCAGCAGCACGTTGCCGTGGATGTCGATCTTCTGGAGGGAGGAGGCGGTGATCTCCTCGTAGAGCATGCCGTAGGAATTGATGAGGAAGGCGCCCTCCTCCCCCGGCACGGCGAGGGAGACGTGGTTCGCCCCCATGTCCGACATGCCGTAGATCTCCATCAGCCGGTAGCAGGCGGCAAGGTCGATGCGCGCCTGCCATTCCTCCGCCGTCACGCGGTCGCGGAGCGAGGGGATGCGGAAGCGGTCGCCCAGGGATTCGGGCATGGCGGTGTGCTCCTTACTCGGGGGTGGCGCCGGAGGCGCGGACGATCGCGGCCCAGCGGTTGATCTCGCGGTCGATGAAGGCGGCGAAGGCCTGCGGGCCGTTGCCCACGGGGTCCGCCCCCTGCTCGACCATCTGCCGCTCGATCGCGGGGTCGCGCAGGATGGCGTGCACCTCGTCGGCGATGCGGTTGACGATCTCGGGCGGCGTGCGCCCCGGCGCCACCATCCCGAACCAGGAGGAGGCGTCGAATTCGGGATAGCCGAGTTCCACCATCGTCGGCACGTCGGGCAGGGAGCGCGACCGCGCGGTGGAGGACACCGCCATGGCGCGGAAGCGTCCGGCGCGGATCTGCTCGATGACGGAGGGGATGGTGGCGAACATGAAGTCCACCCGCCCGGCCAGCATGTCGTTCAGCGCGACGGCGCCGCGATAGGGGACGTGGACCGTCTCGATCCCCGCCATCCCGTCCAGCATCACGCCCGACAGATGCGAGGAGGTGCCCGCCCCGGTCGAGGCGTAGGAGAGCTGCCCCGGCCGCCGCTTCGCCTCCGCCACCAGCGCCGCCACGTCGCGCGCCGGGAAGTCCGGCCGGACGATCAGCACGTTGGGCACCCCCGCCAGCAGCGTGATCGCGGCCAGGTCGCGGCGCGGGTCGTAGGGCAGGTTGCGGTAGAGCGAGGCGTTCACCGCCAGCGGCCCGACCGAGCCGACCAGCAGCGTGTAGCCGTCGGGCGGGGACTGCGCGACATGCGCCGTGCCGATGTTGCCGCCCGCGCCGGGGCGGTTGTCGATCACCACCGGCTGGCCCCAGCGCCGCTCAAGCTGCGCGCCGACCAGGCGGGCGATGATGTCCGTGGTGCCGCCGGCGGTGAAGGACACGACGATGCGCACCGGCCGGGTCGGGAAGGGCGCCTGCGCGCGTGCCGGCAGCGCGGCGAGGAGGGGCAGGGCGAGGATGGCGCGGCGGCCGGACAGCATCGATCGTTTCTCCCGCATGGGCGGTCATCCTGCCGCCCTCGACGGGGGCAGATAAGCCCGGCCCGGCTCATGCGACAAATGGAAAGAACGGGCCGATCGTCCCGTTCCGTGCATGGCCGACCCGCCCGGATTCACCGCCGCCCCGGAAGGCCCTATGCTGCGTCCTCCATTCGGGACGACGGGGAAGCACGGGGATGAGCGCACAGGGCCCGGTCACGCTGCGCTGGCGCGGCGAACGTCCGCTGCCGGAGGAGGAGGGGTTCGCGTCGCTGGACGCGGCGCTGGATGCCGTGGTGGCGCGCTGGGCGGTGCTGCGCGACCAGGCGCCGCAGATCCTCGACGCGCGCCGCGTTCTGGTCGCGAGCACGGCGGAGCTGGAGGCGATCGCGGAGGAGGAGGCGGCGGGGCGGTAGCCCCGCCCGCCCCCGCGTTCAGCGCCCCTTGAAGACGGGCTTCCGCTTCTCGGCGAAGGCGCGCCAGGCTTCCTGCGTGTCCTCGGTGGAGGCGAGCGCGGCGGTCTGCGACTGCTCGAAGCGGTAGCCCTCGTGCAACGGCATGTATTCGGTGACCTGGAAGCTGCGCTTGGCGGCCTGGACCGCCAGCGGCACCTTGGCCGCGATCTCCCGCCCGATGCCCTGGGCCGCGGCCAGCAATTCCCCGCGCGGCAGGCACATCGAGGCGACGCCCATCCGCAGCAGGTCCGGCCCGGTGACGCGGCGCGCGGTGTAGATCATCAGCCGCGCGTCGGATTCGCCGAAATGGCGGCGCACATGCCGCACGCCGCCGGCCAGCCCGACATCGACCTCCGTCATCGAGAGATAGGCGTCCTCCGCCACCAGGATGATGTCGGCGCAGAGCGCGAGCACCGCGCCCGCGCCGATGGCCAGCCCGTTCACCGCGGCGACCACCGGCTTGCCGCATTCCATCACGCAGTCGAAGGACGCCCGCGTCAGCCGGTTGTGGCGCGGATAGGCGCCGGGATTGCCGGCGATGTTCGGCCTTTCCTTCAGGTCGGCGCCGGCGCTGAAGGCCTTGCCCGCGCCGGTCAGCACCACCGCGCGCACGTCGTCGCGGTCGTGCAGCTCGTCGAAGGCGCGGACCAGTTCCTCCTTCAGCGCGCGGTTCTGCGCGTTCACCGGCGGGCGGTCCAGCGTGACGGTCGCGACGAAATCGGCGACCTCCAGCTTCAGCGTCTCGTAGGCGTCGCTCATTCGGCGCGGATCCCTGCTGCCTCGATCACCTGCTTCCAGCGCGCGCTCTCGGCGCGGATGGTCGCGGCCAGTTCCTCGGGCGAGGATGGGGTCGCCTCCTCGCCCAGTGCCTCCATGCGGGCGCGGTAGGCCGGGTCGTTCAGGATCCCGGTGACCGCCGCGTTCAGCCGCGCGACGATGGCGGGCGGCGTGCCGCCGGTGGTGGCGATGTAGTTGAAGGGCGCTGCGTCGAAGCCCGGCAGCGTCTCGGCCAGCGCCGGCAGGTCGGGCGCCAGCGCGCTGCGCCCCGGCGTGGTGACGCCGAGCGCGCGCAGCGCCCCCGCGCGCGACGGCGGCAGCAGGATCGACAGCGTGTCGAGCGCCATGGCGACCGTGCCGGCCATCAGGTCCGTCATCGCCTGGCTGGTGCCGCGATAGGGGACATGGGTGATGTCGACCCGCGCGAGGAACTTCAGCATCTCCCCCGCCAGGTGCGACGACGACCCGATGCCGGAGGAGGCGAAGGTCAGCGCCCCCGGCCGCGCCTTCGCCAGATCGATCAGCTCCGCCAGGTTCCGCGCCGGCAGGCCGGGATGCACCGCCAGCAGGTTGGGCGCCCGCTTGTAGGCGGAGACGGGGGCGAAGTCGCGTTCCGGGTCGTAGGGCACGCTCCGCATCAGGTGCGGGTTGACGATCTGCGGGCCCGGCGTGCCGTACAGCAGGGTGTGGCCGTCCGGCGCCGCCCGCGCCACCAGCTGCGCGCCGATGGTGGCGCCGCCGCCGGGGCGGTTCTCCACCACCACCGGCTGGCCGAGCGCGGCGGACAGCGGCTCGGCCAGTTGCCGCGCGCTGGCATCGGCCGACCCGCCGGCGGCGAAGGGGCAGATCATCCGCAGCGGGCGGTTCGGGAAGGACTGGGCCAGCGCCAGTCCCGGCACCAGCGCGGGCGCCGCCAGCAGCGCGCGGCGCGACAGGGTGGTGTTCATTCGGCGCGGATCCCTCCCCTTGCGATCACCGGGCCCCAGCGGGCCGATTCCTCCCGCACCATCGCGGCCAGCGCCTCCGGCGTGCCGCCCAGCGCCTCGATCCCCAGCGCGTCGAAGCGCGCGCGCATCGCTGGCGACCCGAGGATGGTGTTCAGCTCCCGGTTCAGCCGCGCGATGGTCTCGGGCGGGGTGCGGCCGGGGGCGAGGATGTAGTTGAAGGAGGCGTCGTGGTAGCCCGGCAGGGTGCGGGCGATGGGCGGCAGGTCCGGCGCCGCGGCCGCGGGGTCGGCGGTGCTGACGGCCAGCGCGCGCAGCCGCCCTTCCCGCACCAGCGGCAGCAGCGTGGCGATGTTGTCCATCATGAAGTCGATGCGCCCGGCCATCACTTCCTGCACGGCGGGGGCGGTGCCGCGGAAGGGGACGTGCAGCAGCTCCACATCCGCCATCTGCCCCAGCATGGCCGCCGCGAGATGGCCGGAGGAGGCGACGCCCGCGCTGCCGTAGCTGGGCGGGTCCGCCGCGCCGCGCGCCTGCGCGACGAGCGCCGCGACGTCGCGCGCCGGGTGGTCGGGCCGCACCACCAGCAGCTTCGGCGCGCGCATCACCGCGACCACCGGCGTGAAATCCGCCGCCGGGTCGTAGGGCAGGGACCGCATCAGGTGCGGATTGAGGATCTGCACGTTCGGCGTGGCGTAGAGCAGCGTGTGCCCGTCCGGCGCCGCCCGCGCCACGGCGACGGCGCCGATGGTGGTGCCGCCGCCGGGCCGGTTCTCCACCGTCACGGGCTGGCCGAGCGCGGCGGCCAGCGCCTCCGACAGCAGCCGCCCGATGGTGTCCGCGGCGCCGCCGGGCGCGAAGGGCACCACCATGCGCATCGGCCGCGTCGGGGCCCAGCCCTCCTGCGCGCCCGCGGCAAGGGGGGCCAGCGCGGCGAGGGCCAGCAGGTCGCGTCGGTGCATGGCGCTACTCCAGCCGCGTGCCGGTGGCGCGCACCACCTCGCCCCAGGTCGCATGCGTCTCCCGGATGAAGGCGGCGAAGTCGGCGGGGGCGCTGCCCACGATGCGCCCGCCCTGGTCGAGCAGCTGCCGCCGCGTCTCGGCATCCGCCAGCGCCGCCGCCAGCGCGGCATGCAGCGCCGCCACACGGTCCGCCGGGATGCCGGCGGGGCCCAGCAGGCCGTACCAGGTTTCGCTCACCATCCCCGGCACGCCGGCCTCCACCGCGGTCGGCACCTCCGGCAGCACGCCGAGCCGCTCGGCCGAGGTGACGGCCAGCGCCGGCAGCGCGCCCGCGCGCACCTGGCCGATCAGCGCCGGCGCATCCGCCATCAGGATCTGGATGCGCCCGGCCAGCAGGTCCGTCACCGCCGGCGCGGCGCCGCCATAGGGGACATGGGTGATGTCGATGCCCGCGCGGATCTTCAGCAGCTCCCCCGCCATGTGGAGCGAGGAGCCGATGCCGGCCGAGCCGAAGGCGAGCTGCCCGGGCCGCGCCTTCGCCATCGCCACCAGCTCCGCCAGCGACCGCACGCCGAGCCCCGGCGCGACGGAGACGATCTGCGGCACGCCGAGCACCTGGCTGATCGGCGCCAGGTCCCGCAGCGGGTCGTACGGCATGGTGGCGCGCAGATGCGGCAGGATGACGATGGCGCCGCTGCTGGCCATGACCAGCGTGTGCCCATCCGGCCGCGCCTTCGCGGCGGCGTCCACGCCGATCATGCCGCCCGCGCCGGCGCGCGGCTCCACCACCACGGGCCGGCCCAGCCTCTCGCCCATCACGCGGGAGACGACGCGGGCGATGATGTCCGCGGGGCCGCCGGCGGCGAAGGGCACGATCATGCGCACCGGCTGGTCCGGGAAGGCCGGCGCCTGCGCCGCTGCCGCGAAGGGCGTGGCGGCCATGGCGGCCAGCGCCGCGCGGCGGGTGATGCTCGTCATGCGTCCTCCCTCATTCCTTGCCGTCGTCGAAGCCGAAGAGCCGCGCCGGGTTGTCCACCAGGACCCGCCGCGCCAGCGCCGCATCGCCCAGCCAGCCCAGCGCGAGGTCGAGCATCGCGCCCGCATCCGGCGCCGGCTCCATCCGCACATAGGGCCAGTCGGACCCCCAGAGCAGCCGGTCCGGGTTGGCCGCCACCAGCCGGTCATGCAGCGGCCGCAGCCGGTCATAGCCCTCCGGCGCGCGCAGCCGGCAGGGCGTCAGCTTCACCCAGACATCGTCGTGCCGCAGATGACCCGCCAGCACGCCGGCATCCGGGTCGTCCGGGCCGGCGGGCATGCCGAGATGGTCCACCACGAGCGGCAGCCGCAGCGCGACGAGGTCCGGCAGCAGGTCCCGCAGCTGCGCCGCGGCGGCCCAGAGATGCGCCGACCAGCCCAGCGCGCGCATCCGCGGCGCCAGCGCGTGCAGAGCCTCCACCCCGATGCTGCCGGGATAGCGCCCGCCGCCGCCCGGTGCCCGCATCTCCACGAAGCGCAGCCCGCGCACGCCGGCGGCGTGCCAGGATTCCAGCTCGGCGTCGGTGACGTCCGCATCGGCGCTCATCACGCCGCGCAGCGCCCCGCCGGACCGCGCCAGCGCGTCCAGCAGGCAGGCAGGATCGCGGCCATAGGGCGCGGGCTGCACCAGCACCCCGCGCGCGAGGCCGAGCGTGGCGCGCATCGCCGCATGCGCCGCGAGATCCGCCAGCGGCAGCGGATAGGGCGACGGGCCGTTCGGGAAGCGCGCATCGAAGACATGGCCGTGGGCGTCGCAGGCGCCAGCCGGCACCGCGTGGCGCGGTGCGGAGACGGCGGGTGCCGCGACCCGCGCCGTCATGCCGCGCCGTCCGGCGGCGGCAGCGTGAACAGGCCGCGCGCCGGCGGCGCCAGGGGCGGCGGCGCATCGCCGGGCAGCGGCACGCCATGCGCGTTCAGCGTCATCGCCACCATGGAGTAGTAGCCGACCAGCGCCGTCAGCTCGACCACACCCTTCACGCCGAAGCGCGCGGTGGCCCGCGCATGCAGGGCATCCGGCACGTCGCCTTCCTGCAGCAGCAGGCGGGCATAGTCGTAGACCAGCGCGTCGTCGGGTTGCGCGAAGCGCGGCGGGCGGCCATCGCGGATCGCCTCGATCACCCCGGCTTCCAGCCCGGCCTCGGCCGCGACGCGGGCATGGACGAACCACTCCACCTGCGCCGACCAGCGCCGGCCGGTGACGATGATGGCGAGTTCCGACAGTCGCTTGCCGAGGCTCGTGCCGAAGCGCAGCGATTCGCCCAGCGCCGACCAGTTCCGCGCCAGTTCGGCATTGTGGATCGCCGCCCGCAGCGGTCCGACCACCACGCCGCGCGGGCCGGCGACCACGCGGTCCCACACCTCGCGCTGGGCGTCCTCGGCCAGGTCGTCGCGCGTGGCGGGAAGCGGGATGCGGGGCATGTCAGATCACTCCTGCCGCGGCCAGGCGCGCGCGGTCCCCGGCGCCGATGCCGATCGCCTCCAGCACCTCCGCCGTGTGCTGGCCGAGCATCGGCGGGACGGCATCCGCATCCGCCGTCGCGTCCTGCATGCGGATCGGGCCCGCGACCATCGCCACCTCGCCAAGCGGATGCGCGCGGCGCGACAGCAGGCCGCGATGGACCAGCTGCGGGTCGGCGAGGACGTCGGGCACGGCGTTGATCGGCCCGCAGGGCACGCCCGCCGCGTCGAGCCTCGCGCTCAGCTCGGCCCGCGTGAAGTCGCGCAGGCGCGCGGCCAGCAGCGGCGCCAGCGCCGCCTCGTTCCGCACGCGGTCGGCGTTGCGGGCGAAGCGCGGGTCGGCCGCCCAGTCCGGCCGCCCGATCGCCTCGCAGAGCTTCGCGAACTGCCCGTCATTGCCGACGGCCAGCACGATCTGCCCATCGGCCGCGGGGAAGACGTCCTGCGGCTGGATGTTCGGGTGGCGGTTGCCCGCGCGGTGCGGCACCCGGCCGCCGACCAGGAAGTTCATCGCCTGGTTGGCCAGGATGCCCGCGCCCACATCGAGCATCGCGAGGTCGATCGTCTCCCCCTGCCCCGTCTCCGCGCGCCGCGCCAGCGCGGCGAGGATGCCGACGGCGGCATACATCCCCGTCATCAGGTCGATGATCGGCACGCCCACCTTCTGCGGCGCGCCGTCCGCCTCCCCGGTCAGGCTCATCAGCCCGCACATGGCCTGGATCATGAAGTCGTAGGCCGCCTGCCCGGCGCGCGGCCCGTCCTGCCCGAAGCCGGTGACGGAGCAGTAGACCAGCGACGGCTTGCGCGCCCGCAGGCTGGCCGCGTCCAGCCCGTAGCGCGCCAGCGCGCCCACCTTGAAGTTCTCGATCACCACGTCCGACGCATCGGCCAGCCGCCGCGCGATCTCCTGCCCCTCCGGCTTCGTGATGTCGAGCGTGACGGACCGCTTGCCGCGGTTGACCGAGAGGAAGTAGCCCGATTCCCGCGTCGGCGCCCCGTCGCGCCCGGCCAGGAAGGGCGGGCCCCAGCCGCGCGTGTCGTCGCCTGCGCCCGGCCGTTCCACCTTGATCACCTCTGCGCCGAGATCGGCCAGGACCTGCGTCGCCCAGGGCGCCGCCATGATGCGGCCGAGGTCGAGCACGCGGATGTGGGACAGCGGGCCGGCCATCGCCGTCAGGCGTCCACGATCGCGGTGGCGCGCATCGACGGCCGCCGCGAGAAGTCCGCGCACCAGGCCGCGAGCCGCGGATGCCCCTTCCGCCAGTCGAGGTCGCCGAAGCGGAAGTCGAGATACTCGCCAAGCACGCCGATGGTGACCTGCGCGAGCCCGGGCGGGCCGGCCGCGATGGCGTCGATCTCCGCCTCCAGCGCCGCCAGGGCGTGGCGCGTCTTCAGCGCGAAAGCATCCAGCAGCGCCGGCAGCGGCTGCGCCTTGTCGCGCTCGTTCCGCCACAGGATCAGCAGGTCGAGCAGACCGTTGGCCAGAGCGTGGCGCCGCAGCTCGGCCCAGCGCGCGGGCCCCGAGGCGGGCACCAGCCGCGGCGCGCCCGACAGGCTGTCGAGGTATTCGCAGATGACGGTGCTGTCGTAGAGCACCGTCCCGTCCTCCAGCACCAGGGTCGGGATCTTGCCGAGCGGATTCTCGGGCAGCAGGTCCAGCGCCGGCTTGGTCATGGCGACGACGGTGCGCGTGGTGCGGATGCGGTCCGCCAGCCCCAGCTCATGCGCCGCGACCATCACCTTGCGCACGAAGGGGGAACGCGGGGACCAGTGCAGCCGCATCGTCATGGAGGTTTCCTCGGTGTCCTTGGATGCGGAGACTACGGCGCGCGGGTCGCGTCGTGGAAGGGCGTGCCGGCGCGGAAGCCGCGGATCGCGCCCAGGATCATCCCGATGATGTCCGCCCGCGTCTCATGCGTGATGGAGGCGTAGTGCGGCGCCACCACCAGGTTCGGCAGGTCCAGCAGCCGCGGGTCGGGAACGGGTTCGCTGCGGAAGACATCGGTGGCGGCGCCGCGGATCGTGCCGTCCCGCAGGGCCGCGACCAGCGCCTCCTCGTCCACCACCTCGCCGCGGGCGATGTTCACCAGGAAACCCGCGAGGCCGAGGCGGCGGAGGATCCCCGCATCCACCACGCCGCGCGTCGCCTCGCCGCCGGGACAGCACAGGACCAGCACGTCCGACCGCTCCGCCAGTTCCGCAAGGGTCGGGACATGCGGCCAGGGCGCTTCGGGCTTCGGGCGCGGGCCGGACCAGGCCACCCGCATGCCGATGCCCTGCGCGCGGCGCGCCACCGCGGCGCCGATGCGCCCCAGGCCGAAGACGCCGCAGGCCTTGCCGAACAGCCGCGTGGAGGGCGCCGGGCGTTCCTTCGCCCAGCGCCCGTCACGCACGAAACGGTCGGCCCAGACCACCTGCCGCGCGATGCCGTAGAGCAGGGCGATGGCGAAATCCGCCGTGTCCTCGGTCAGCACGTCGGGCGTGTTCGCCACCGCGATGCCGCGGGCGCGGGCGGCATCCAGGTCGATCCGCTCCAGCCCCGTGCCCATGCTGGCCAGCAGCCGCAGGTCGGGCAGGCGGGCGAAGGTGGCGGCGTCGCAGCCGGCCATGGCGCTGCCCACGGCGATGCGCCAGCCCGGCAGGGGGCCGGGCGGCTCCTCCGCGATTGACCGCAGGGTAAAACCCTCGCCCTCCAGCGCCGCGCGCAGGTCCGCCGGCAGTTGCGTCAGTGTCAGCAGCGCCTCGGCTTGCGGCATGTCCCCCCCTCCGCGTTATGATCCCGCCGCGCCAGGGTAGCCGCGCGGCGCGGGAAGGGAAGCCGGCCAGGCATGCCGATCACCTATGAGGCCGTGAAGGCGCTGACGGCGGAGCTCTACAGCGCCTCGCTCCGCCGCATCCCGGAGGACACGAAGGACGCGCTCCGCGCCGCCCGCGCGCGGGAGACGCATGAGGGCGCGCAGCGCGTGCTGGAGATCATGCTCGGCAGCGCGCTGCGGGCCGAGCGGACGGACCGCTTCGTCTGCTCGGATGCCGGGGTGCCGGTCTACCACGTCACCATCGGCACCGCGGCGCGGCTGGAAGGCGACATCAAGGCCGCCATCGTGGACGGCTTCGACGAGCTGGTGGGCCGCATCACGCCGCCGCTGCTGAAGCATGTGACGAACCCGCTGACGAACGAACGCGGCTACAAGGGCCGCGACATGCCGCTCGTCACCTGGGACGTGGAGGGCGGGGCCGACCATGTCGAGATCGCCTGCCAGCCCAAGGCGCTGGGCTCGGGCCGCTGGGCCGCGCTCGAGACCTTCTCCTTCCCGACGCTCGCGCAGATCGAGGAATACGTGATGAAGGTGGTGATGCAGGCGGGGTCGCAGCACTGCCCGCCGGTCATCATCGGGGTCGGCATCGGCGGCAGCTTCGACGTGGCGGCGCGCATCGCCAGCAAGGCGACCTACCGCAGGATCGGCACCACAAACCCCGAACCCGTCCTTGCCGCCATGGAGGAAAGGCTGACCCGCGCCGTGAACGCCACCGGCTTCGGCCCGATGGGCACCGGCGGCGACACCACGGCGCTGGCGGTTCACGTCGACTACGCGGCCGGCCACGGCTACACGCCGGTCGCGGTCTGCTTCAACTGCTGGATCAACCGCCGTACACGGGCGCGGCTGCATGGCGACGGCAGCGTGGAGTGGCTGGAATGAGCGCCGGCGCCTACCGCACGGTCCGCATGCCGATGTCGCGCGACGATGCGCGGTCCCTGCGCGCCGGCGACATGGTGCTGCTGGACGGCGAGATCGTCATCACCGCCGGCCTGCCGACGCACCAGCGCATCCTGGCCTGCGCCGAGGAAGGGCGCGACCCGCCGATCGACCTGCGCGGCGGGTCGCTGCTGCATCTCGGCTCCTACAGCCGCGACACGGCGGATGGCGGGCTGGAGGTGCTCTACATGAACCCCACCACCAGCACGCGCTTCAACCCGTTGATGCCGAGGCTGATCCGGCATTTCGGCCTGACCACGGTCGGCGGCAAGGGCGGGCTGGACGCCGCCTGCGCCGAGGCGATGCGGGAGGTGGGCTGCGTCTACCTGTCGTTCCTCGGCGGCGGCGCGCCGCTGCATTCGGCGGCGATCAGGGCGGTGCGGCAGGTCGCCTGGAACGACCTGGTGGCGCATTACCGGCTGGTGCGGCTGGCGGTCGAGGGGCTCGGCCCCGTCACCGTCGGCATCGACGCGCGGGGCGACAGCCTGTTCGACAGGCTGTCGGCCGGGGCCGCCGCGCGTATGCCCGACATCCTCGCACAGCTTGCGCGGGACCGCGCCGCCAGCGGGGGCTGACGCCGCGGTCCCGCGGCTCAGTCCGCGAACTGCCCCGCCGCCTGCAGGATCGGCCGCCAGCGCTCGATCTCGGCGGCAAGGTGGGCGCGGTGCGCCTCCGGCGTCTGCCTCTCCTCCGGCTCCGGCGGGCTGCCGAGGTCGTTGAGGCGGCCGACCACGCGCGGGTCCTTCAGCGCGTTCCGCATCGCGAGGTTGATGCGGTCCACGATCGGCCGCGGCGTGCCGCGCGCGACGTATAGCCCGTGCCAGATCGAGATCTCGAATCCCGGCAGCCCCGCCTGCCCGGCGGTGGGCACGCCCGGCACCTGCGCCAGCGGCGCCGCGGTGGTGACCGCCATCGGCTTCACCTGGCGCGACTGGATGAAAGGGATCGCGCTGGTGGTCTGGTCGCAGTAGATGTCGATGCGCCCGCCCATCAGCTCCGGGAAGACCGGGCCCGACCCGCGGAACTGCACCGCGGTGACGCCGACGCCGAGGCTCGCCTGCAGCAGCGTGCCGCAGAGCTGGCTGGCGGAGCCGAGGCCGGCATTGGCCAGGTTCACCCGGTCGCGGTTCTCGCGCACGAAGCGCAGCATGTCGGCGAAGCCCTCGCCCGGGAAGTCCGGCCGCGTGATCCAGACCATCGGCGTCGGCGTCACCAGGCCGATCGTCTCGAAGGAGGTCAGCGGGTTGTAGGGCAGGCTGCGGTACAGCGTCGCCGCGGTCGCCATGCCGATGTTGTGCAGCAGGATCATCTGCCCGTCGGGGCGCGACTGCGCCACGCGGTTCACGCCGATCGTGCCGCCGCCGCCCGTGACGTTCTCCGCCACCACGTTGACGCCGAGGTCGCGGCTCATCGCCTCGGCCAGCATCCGCCCGACCGCGTCGGTGGGCCCGCCGGGCGCGAAGGGGATGATCAGCGCGACGGTGCCGCTGGGATAGGCCTGCGCGCGGGCCGGTGCCGGCAGCAGCGCGGGCGCGGCCAGCGCGGCGCCCAGCAGGCCGCGGCGCGTCATGTCCTGGATCATGTTTCCTCTCCCGTTGCCGATGCGTAAGGCTATCGCCCGCCGCCGATGTCCACCAGCGCCCCGGTCATGTAGGAGGCGCCGGGCGAGAGCAGGAAGACGGCGAGGTTCGCCACCTCCTCCGGCTCGCCGGGGCGGCCGAGCGCGATGGGCGCGGTGATCTGCCGCAGCCGTTCCGCCCCCGCCCGCGCCTCGTGGCTGTCGGTGCGGATCACGCCCGGGCGGATGCAGGCGACGCGGATGCCGAGCCTGCCGACCTCGTTCGCGAGGCCCATCGTGAAGCCGTCCACCGCGCCCTTGGCGGCGGCATACATCACCCGGCCCGGCTGCCCGCCGAGCACGCTGGCGCGGCTGCCGATGTTGACGATGACGCCCCCCTGCCCGCCGCGGTCGGTCGCCATGCGCCGCACCGCCTCGCGCGAGCAGAAGACGGTGGGGCGCAGGTTGCCGTCCATCATGCGGTCGTAGTCGTCCTGCGCGATGTCGGCGATCCGCGCCTCGGCGCTGCCGCCGGCATTGTTCACCAGGCCGCGCAGCGGGCCCATCGCGTCCGCGGCCTCGAACAGCGCGGCGATGCCGGCTTCCGCCTGCACATCGGCCTGCACCGCGCGCGCCGTGCCGCCCGCCGCCTCGATCGCGGCGACGGTGGCCGCGGCGCTGTCCGCGTCGCGCGCGTAGTTCACCGCGACCGCCCAGCCATCGGCCGCCGCGGCCTTCGCGATGGCCGCCCCGATGCCGCGGCCCGCGCCGGTGACGACCAGGACGCCGCGGCTCACCGCGACCACCCGCCGACCTGCGACAATTCGGCGCGCGCTTCCGCCGCCGTCATCGGCTCGGCGCCGAATTCGCGCAGGATGCGGACCGCGCGTTCCACCAGCACGGTGTTGCTGGTCGCGAGTTCGCCCTTGTTGAGGTAGATGTTGTCCTCGAGCCCGACGCGCACATGCCCGCCCAGCAGCCAGGCCTGCGCCAGCATGGGGAATTCCATGCGGCCGATCGCGAAGGCGGCCCAGGGGCTGCCGGCGGGGATGATGGACTTCGCGTAGTTCAGCGTCTGCGGGTCCCAGTCGAAGCCCCAGCGGATGCCCATGCAGACCTGGAACAGGCAGGGGCCCTTCAGCACGCCCTGCTCCATCAGGTTCTTCGCCAGCCCGATGTCGCCGCTGTCGAACACCTCCAGCTCCGGTATGGTGCCGGCGGAATAGATCAGTTCCGCCATGCGCGTCACCGACCAGGGCGCGTTGATGACGACGGCGCTGCCCGACCACATGGTGTTGAGGTCGAGCGTCGCGATCTCCGGCTTCAGCGCGACGATGTGCTCCACCCGCCTGTCCGGCGGCAGCAGCGTGCTGCCGGGCGCGGCGTTGCGCGGGTTGTCGCGGTCCGGCACGAAGCGGCCGCCCGGGCCGGTCGTCAGGTTGATCACCACGTCGGTGCCGGAGGAGCGGATGCGGTCCACCACGTCGCGGTAGAGGTCGAGCGACATGGAAGGCCGCCCCGTCTCCGGGTCGCGCACATGGATGTGCGCGACGGCCGCGCCCGCCTTCGCGGCGTCGATCGCGGCATTCGCGATCTGCTCGGGCGTGATGGGCAGGTGGGGCGTCTGCTCGGGCGTCGTGATGTTGCCGGTGACGGCGCAGGTCAGGATGTATTTGCGGCGCATCGCGTTCAGTCCTTCGCCGGGCCGAAGGCCGGCCGGCCGCGGGTGATGTCGAGGAAGCGGGTGATCAGCACGCGCTCGAACAGGCCGTTGCGGGTGAAGGGGTCGCCGGCGCTGAACGCCTCGGCCGCCGCGCGGTCGGGCACGTCCACGATGAAGACGCTGCCGATGCGCCGGTCGCCGTCGTCCGCCACCATCGGCCCGGCCAGCTTGATGTCCACCGGGCTTGCCTGGAGATAGGCGCGGTGCGCGTCGTAATGCGCGTCGCGGATGGCCTGGCCGTCGGGCTTCTGCGTGCAGTGGATCAGGAACAGCATCAGGCGGCGCCTTCCAGCTTCGGGATGCGGAATTCGTAGGTGAGCCTCGCGGGCCGGCCTTCCTGCTTCGGCGCGTCCCAGTCGGTGACGAGCGACGCCTTCACGCCGAACACCGCATCCTCGTGCAGATACGGGTCGCCGTCGCGGAAGATGTGGGTGATCAGGTCGCGGTAGCCCGGCTTCTTGATCCAGAAATGCACATGCGTCGGCCGCATCGGGCCGCGCCCCATGGCCGACAGCACGCGCCCCACCGGCCCGTCATGCGGCACCGGGTAGCTGGCCGGCATCACCGTGTGGAAGGCGACGACGCCGTCCGCACCCGTGACGAAGCGGCCGCGCATGCTATGCTCGTCGCCGAGCTGGCTGTCGTAGAACCCCTCGGGCGAGGTGTGCCAGGCATCCACCTGCGCGCCGTCCAGCGGCGCGCCCCCCTCGTCGCAGACCCGCACCTCCACTTCCAGCCTCTCGCCGGGGACGCCGGGGGACATGTCGTCGCCGTTGCGCATCGGCGGCGGGTTCTCGCGGTGGAAGGGGCCGAGCACCGTCGTCTCGCTGACCGAGGCATGGGTGCGGTGCGCGATGGCGTCCACCAGCATCGAGACGCCGAGGATGTCGGACAGCAGGATCACCTCCTGCCGCTTGTCGTCGCACCAGCGGCCGAGCTCGGACAGGAAGGCGACGCCCTGCTCCCATTCCTCGGGCGTCAGCTCCACCTCGCGCACGAAGTCGTGGACGTGGCGGATCAGCGCGGTCATCACCTTCTGCACGCGCGGGTCGGCATCCGGGCGGATGCGGCCGAGCACGGCGTCGGTCAGGTTCTCGCTGGTGTAGGTGACGTGGCCTTCGGGCATGGCGGTGCTCCCCTCAGCGCATGGTGATGACGACGCGCCCGCGCGTGCCGCGGGCGACGGAGGCGAAGGCGCGCGCGCCATCCGCCAGCGGATGCGCCTCGGCGATGGCGGGGGGCGGGTAGGCGCCGCTCTCGAAGCCCGCGCGCAGCGCGTCCATCATGGGCGCGCATTCGGCCGCGCTCCGCTTCAGGCTGTCGACGCCGAGGATGCGGCATTCGCGGCGGTAGAAGGGGATCAGCTCGAAGCGCACCTGCTCGCCCGGCGTGCCGGCGATGGCGACCAGCCGCCCGCGGAAGGCGAGCGCGCCGAGCGCGGCCTCGGTCAGGTCGGGGCGGCCGACGCAGTCATAGACGACGTCCACGCCCTTGCCGCCGGTCATCGCCGCGACCCGCGCGCCGAGATCCTCGGCGGCCAGGTCGATGAACTCGCCGGTGGCGCGCCGCGCCGGGGCATCGGCCGGCGCGGCGCCGCGGCAGGCGGCGATGACGCGCGCGCCGCGGCCGGCGGCGATCACGGCCGCGGCGCCGCCGACGCCGCCGGTCGCGCCGATCACCAGCAGCGTCTCGCCCGGCGCAAGCTGCGCGTAGTCGAGCCCGATCCAGGCGGTGACGTAGTTGACGCCCACCGCGCCCGCCTGCGCGAAGGACAGGCCGGCGGGCTTGCGCGACAGCGCGGCGACGGGAAGGCGCAGATACTCCGCATGGCTGCCGTCGCGGGTGAAGCCGATGTCGCCGCCGGTGCCCCAGACCTCGGCGCCGAGCCATTCGGCAGGGCCCGCCGCCACCACGCCCGCGAAGTCGCGCCCCGGGATGCGCGGCGGCACGGTCTGGCGCATCCGGCCGGCGACGTTCTTGACGTCCGACGGGTTGACCGACGCCGCATGCACCGCGACCAGCGCCTCCCCCGCGCCAGGGGGCGCCAGCGGCAGGTGCTCCACCGCCAGCATCTCCGGCGCGCCGAAGGCGGCGAAGCGCAGCGCCCGTGCATGGCCGGGGAGGCTGCCGGCCGCGGTCGCGGCAAGTGGCGCATCGGTCATCGGCTGACGTCTCCCCTCCATCGTCCGGCGGCATCTAGGCCCGGCGCCGGGCGGGGGTCAAGCACTCGGTGCAATCGATTGCACCCCTCCCGGCGCGGGCGACAGGCGGCGGGCCGGCATGTAGGATGCGCCCGCCCCATGCCACGCCGCCCCCCGCCCCCCGCCGGCACGCCCGACGCGCGGATCACCATCGCCGACGTGGCGCGCGCGGCCGGCGTGCACGCCTCCACCGTCTCGCGCGCGCTGAACCCGGCGACGCGCGGCATGGTGACGGATGCGGTCGCCGCCCGCGTGGGCGAAGCGGCGGCGCGGCTGGGCTGGCGGCCTTCCGCCATCGCGGCCGGGCTGCGCACCCGCCGGTCCCGCACCATCGGCATCCTGGTGCCGGACCTGGTCAACCCGATCTTCCCCCCCATCGTCCGCGCAGCCGAGACGCTGCTGGTGCAGCACGGCTACGCGACCCTGGTGGCCAACACCGACAATGACCCCGCGCGGGAGGAAATGCTGATCAGCCGCATGGCCGAGCACCTGGTGGACGGCCTGATGCTCGCCTCCGCGGCCGAGGGCACCCGCGCGGTGGAACTCTGCACACGGCTGCGCATCCCCGCCGTGCTGATCAACCGCCGCCTGCCCGGCGCCGGCCGGGGCGCCGCGGCGGGCTCCGCGGTCACCAATGACGACCGGCTCGGCATCGGGCTCGCAGTCGCGCACCTGCTGGAACTCGGCCACCGGCGCATCGCGCACCTGGCCGGGCCGGCCGGCGTCTCCACCGCGATCGACCGCCGCGCGGGATTCCGCGCCGCGCTGCGCGCCCGCGGGCTCGACCCGGCGGCGGCGCCGGTGGTGGCGGCCGCGGCCTACACCGTGGAGGCGGGCCGCACGGCGATGGCGCGGCTGCTGGGCGGCCCGCCCTTCACCGCCGTGGTGGCGGCGAACGACATGCTCTGCCTCGGCGTCTACGACGCGCTGGCGGCGGCGGGGCTGCGGCCCGGCGCCGACATCTCCGTCACCGGCTTCAACGACATGCCCTTCGTCGACCGCATCCACCCCGCCCTGACCACCATCCGCATCCAGCACGCCGAGATGGGGCGCCAGGCCGCGACGCTGCTGCTGGACGAGATGGCGGACCCCTCGGCCCGTCGCCGTGACATCCGGCTGGTCCCGGAACTCGTCATCCGCGCCAGCACCGCGCCGCCCCTGCCGGGGGCGTGACGCCGCGCGGCAGGGCTGGCCGCCCGCACCCGGGCGGTGCAGCCTGGGCCGCATGGACATCCCGATGGACCCGGCCGCGCTGATGGCGCTGGCGGAACATGCGCGGGGCTTCGCGCATGCGCCCTATTCCCGCTTCCAGGTGGGCGCCGCGCTGCTCTGCGACGATGGCAGCGTGGTGGGCGGCTGCAATGTCGAGAATGCCAGCTACGGCGCGACGATCTGCGCCGAGCGCGTGGCGGTGGGCGCCGCCGTCGCGTCGGGTCGGCGCCGCTTCGTCGCCGTCGCGGTGGCGGGGCCGGCGGGCGTCGCGCTCGGCCCCTGCGGCATCTGCCGGCAGGTTCTGTCGGAATTCTCGCCGGACGGTGCTCTGCGGGTGGTGACGCGGGACGCGGCCGGCGCACCGCGCGTGACCACCCTCGGCGCGCTGCTGCCCGCCGCCTTCGGCCCCGCGGACCTCCGCTGACCCGGCCAGCCCCCGCGCCATCGGCACCCTCTATCGGGGCGACAGGATCATCTCCGATGCACAACCCGGGCGGGAGGCGCTACTGTCCGTCCCGATCGGGCCTGGAACGGCGGAGGAGGGTGGGATGGGCGAGCGCAGCGAGCCGCGGAAGATCGACGCGGAGGAGCTGAAGGGGGTCAGCGGCGGCGCGACCTTCCACATGGACGGCAACGGCACGAAGCAGGACGGCACCGGACAGGACGACGTCATCCACGCCTATGCCGGCGACGACACCGCCTGGGGCGGCGACGGCAACGACAAGATCTTCGGCAATGCCGGCCGCGACTGGCTGATCGGCGCCGGCGGGTCGGACGAGCTGCATGGTGACGACCCCGGCGATGCCTGGAACGGCGATGCCGATGCGCTGGACGGCGGCCAGGGCGACCGTGCGGGCGACCAGGCCTTCGGCGGCGGCGGCGACGACAACTATGTCTGGTCGCCGGGCAGCGGCAACGACGTGTTCCATGGCCAGGCCGGCTCCGACACGCTGGAGCTGAAGGGCGTCAGCCTCGACCAGCTGCAATCCGGCATCCGCTGGAACGAGGGCGGCGTGACCCCGGTGCAGAACGGCGACGGCACCTGGTCCTTCCACCGCGACGGCCGCGCGCAGGAGATCAGCGGCAGCTTCTCCATCGGCGGGGAGACGGTGACCTTCTACGGGGTGGAACGCATCAACATCGGCGCCGCACCCGGCAGCGGCCAGGGCGCCTGGGGTGCCCCCGCGCCCGCCCCCGCGAGCGGCCAGAACATCGTCATGAACGACTGGGGCACGAAGCAGGACGGCACCGCCGGCAACGACACCATCCAGGCCAATGGCGGCGACGACACCGCCTGGGGCGGCGACGGCAACGACAAGATCTTCGGCAATGCCGGTCGCGACTGGCTGATCGGCGCCGGCGGGGCCGACGAAATCCACGGCGACAACCCCGGCGACGCCTGGAACGGCGATGCCGACGCGCTGGACGGCGGCCAGGGCGACCGCGCCAGCGACACCGCCTTCGGCGGCGGCGGCGACGACAACTATGTCTGGACCCCCGGCAGCGGCAACGACGTGTTCCACGGCCAGAACGGCTTCGACACGCTGGAGCTGAAGGGCGTCAGCCTCGACCAGCTGCAATCCGGCATCCGCTGGAACGAGGGCGGCGTGACGCCCGCCCAGAATGCGGACGGCACCTGGTCCTTCATGCGCGACGGCCGCGCGCAGGAGATCAGCGGCACCTTCTCGGTCGGCGGGGAGACGGTGACCTTCTACGGGGTGGAGCGCATCAACATCGGCGCCGCGCCGGGCAGCGGCCAGGGCGCCTGGGGCGGCGGCACGCCCGCCCCCGGAGGGTCGCCGCAGAACATCGTCATGAACGACCTCGGCACCCAGCAGCAGGGCACGGCGGGCAACGACACCATCACCGCCAATGCCGGCAACGACACGGTGCTGGCCGGCGCCGGCAACGACAAGGTGTTCGGCAATGCCGGGCGCGACTACATCGTGGGCGGCGCGGGATCGGACGAGCTGCATGGCGACAACCCCGGCGATGCCTGGAACGGCGAGAATGACAGCCTCGACGGCGGCCAGGGCGACCGCGCCAGCGACACCGCCTTCGGCGGCGGCGGCGCGGACAGCTATGTCTGGTCGCCGGGCAGCGGCAACGACGTGTTCCACGGCCAGGCCGGCACCGACACGCTCCAGCTCAAGGGCGTGTCGCTGGCGCAGATGCAGGCCGGGCTGCAATGGGGCGACGCGACGCCGGTGCAGAATGCCGACGGCACCTGGTCCTTCACCCGCAACGGCCAGCAGGTGGAGATCAACGGCACCTTCACGCTGGGTGGGGAGACGGTGACCTTCTACGGGGTGGAACGCATCAAGCTGACCTGAGCGGGCCTGCATCCGGCCATGCCGGCCGGGCGTTGGGGGTCCATCCCCGATGCCACGAAAGGCCACCGGATGCGTCCCGCCGCCCTTGCCTTGCTGCCGCTGCTCGCCGCCTGCGCGCAGGCGCCGCCGCCGGTCGACACCAGCTGGGTCGGCCGCAGCGAGGCCGAGCTCGTCGCCGGGCTCGGCGTGCCGAACCGGGTTTACGAGGCCGAGGGGCGGCGGGTCCTGGCCTATGACGGGCCGGCGGTGGCCTCCGGCCCGGTGGTGACGCCCTCCATCGGGCTCGGCGTCGGGCGCTGGTCGGGCGGCTGGGGCAGCGGGGTGGGCTTCGGCACCGGCCTCGGCCTCGGCTTCGGCTCCGGCGCGGCAACGGCCGCCCCCTGCCCGACCAACTACGAGCTGCGCGATGGACGGGTGATCGGCGTGACGCGCCAGGGCGCCGGCTGCGGCTGATCCCGCGCGGTCATCCGGCCGCCAGCTCCTCCGGCGTCGCCGCGATGCGCCGCGCCCGCAGCCAGGCGGAGATGCCGGGATCCGCGCTCCAGACACAGAGCGGGATGGCCAGCACCATCCCGAGCGTGAAGGGCAGCGCCAGCAGCAGCGCCGGCAGGGACGCGGCGGCGAAGACCAGCGTCAGCGCCACCCCGACCAGCGTGTGCGGCCAGAGCAGCCGCGCCGCGTCCCGCCAGGGGATGCCGCGGTCGGCACGGTTCTGCGGCAGCCAGCCGGTGCGCCGCCCGAAGGGCAGGGTCGCCAGGAACATCGCCTTGTTCAGCGTCGACAGCGGCTCGAACAGGGACATGAAGGCGAGTTCCGCCGCCGCCCCACGCGCGAAGGCCAGCCGCCCGCCATAGGCCGCCGCGACGCGCGGCCGCAGCAGCACCTGCGCGTAGCCCGCAAGCTTCGGCGAGAAGTGGCACAGCCAATGCGCCGCGACGGCCAGCGCCAGCGCCCCCATCGAAGCCCCGCCGCCGCCGCCCAGCGCCGACACCGCCGCCAGCGCCAGCACCAGCGCATGCAGCGGCGCGCCGAGGAACAGCAGAATCGCCTGCACCAGCTGCAACCGGCCCAGCGGCGTGAGGTTCGGCAGCTTCAGCAACTGCCAGTACTGCATGTTGCCCGCGCCCCAGCGTTCGTCCCGGCGCAGGAATTCCGGCATGGCGGGGGGGTTGGCCTCCAGGCTGCCCTCCTCCGCCGGCAGGCAGCGCACGCGCCAGCCCGCCGCCTGCAACCGCACGCTCTCCACCATGTCATGCGACAGGATGGCGCTGCCGTCGGGCAGCGGCTCCAGCCGGGCATGGCGGCGGAAGGGCTCGCAGCGCAGGATGGCGTTGTGCCCCCAATAGGGCCCGGCATCGAGCTGCCACCACGCCTGCCCCGTCGCCCAGGCGCGCATCCCCGCCCGCATCCCGAACTGGAACAGCCGCGGGAAGGCGGCGGTGGCGGGCCGCCCGACGATCAGCTGCTGGACGATCGCCAGCCGCGGATCGGCCTCCATCACCGCCACCAGGCGCAGCACCGCCTCGGCCGTCATGGCGCTGTCGGCGTCGAGGGTGAGGAAGAACTCCGCATCGCCCGCATGGTGGTCCAGGAAGTCCATCACGTTGCCGGCCTTGAAGCCGGTGTTCCGCATGCGGCGGCGGTGGTGGACGGACACGCCGCCGCTGCCGCCGCGCCCGGCGGTGAAGGCGCGGATCGCAGCCTCCTCCGCGGCCGCGGCCGCCGCGTCCTGCGTGTCCGACAGCAACCATAGCCGGAAGCGCCCGCCCGCCCCCGCGGCCTCCAGCCCGTCGAGCAGGGTGGCGAGGGGCGGCAACACCGCCTCCATCGCCTCGTTCCTGATGCACACCACCAGCGCGGTGACCCCGCGCGGCGCGCCGGGCCGGGCGCGGACCAGCGCGGGCAGCACGAGGGCCGGTGGGTCCCGCGCCAGCAGCAGGATCGCCAGCCCCACCAGCGCATTGCCCGCTGACAGCGCCGCCCAGGGCGTGGTCAGCGCGACGGCGGCCAGGATCAGCGCCTCCACCGCATCGATCCCGCCCGGCGCCAGCGCGCGCCAGGTGAGCCACAGCAGCAGCAGCGCGATGGCGGCCACGAGCGCGGCGAAGGCGGCGCGGCGGAGGGGGGCGGATTCGTCGGTCACCCGCGCTGCATGCGGAAGGATTCGGGCGGGCGTGCGGCAGGCGGCGCACGCCCGCCCGCCTCAGCAGAAATGCGCGCCGCGCGTCTCGACGGGCAGGGCGTAGAGCGACTGGCTGGCCGTCATGAACAGGATGTTCCGCCGCGCGCCGCCGAAGCACAGGTTCGAGCAGATCTCCGGCAGCCGGATCAGCCCGATCCGCTCGCCGTCCGGGGCGAAGACATGCACGCCGTCATACCCGTCTCCCACCCAGCCGGCCGAGGACCAGAGGTTGCCGCGCTCGTCGGTGCGGATGCCGTCGGCCATGCCGTTCTTCCCCTCCAGCGCCATGGAGGCGAAGGTGCGGGGATTGCGCAGCCGGGGGCCGTCCACGTCATAGGCCCAGATGATGCGGCTCGCCTCCGGGTAGTGGCTTGCGCCGGTGTCGGCGACGTAGCAGGTGCGGTAGTCGGGGGAGAAGCAGAGACCGTTCGGCTTGAAGGGCTCGTCGGCCACCTTCGTCACCTGGCCGGATTGCGCGTCGATCCGGTAGATCGCCTCCTTGATGAAGGGACGGGGGCTGTTCGCGCTCTCGGCCACGCGCTCGCCCTCGTAGTTCATCAGCGCGCCATAGCCGGGATCGGTGAACCAGAGGCTGCCATCCTCGGGGTGGACCACGCCGTCGTTCGGCGCGTTGAAGGGCCCGTCCGGCCCGCGGGCGGCCAGCACGGTGACGCGGCCATTGGGCTCGTAGCGCACCACGTCGCGGTGCAGGTGGCGGAAGGCGATCTGCCGGCCCTCCCGGTCGAAGGTGTTGCCGTTGGAGAAGCCCGACGGGCTGCGGAAGCGGCGGCTGACCTTCATGTCCTCCTCGGTCAGGCGCAGCGCCTCGTCATTCGGGATGTCGGACCAGACCAGGAAACGCCCGGTGGCGTGCCAGGCGGGGCCCTCGGCCCACTGCATCCCGGTGTGCAGCCGCCGGATGGCGCTGTTGCCGAGCGGCGCGGTGAAGCGGCGCGGGTCGAGCGCGACGATGTCGGGGTCGGGGTAGCGCTGCGGCGGCGCGTCGTCGCCATAGCGGCGCTGCGCGGCGGCGGGTGTGGCGGCAAGGCCGGCGGCCGCGGCGAGAAGGCCGCGCCGGCGCAGACTGGCTTCGGTCATGTGGCTCTTCCTCCCTGGACCCTTCGCGGGTCCTGCCGGAGCATGCCACACGCCATGGTTGCAGGACCGAGTCACGCCTGCGAGAGGCGGCGCCGGATGGGAGGGGGCGGCCGGCGATGCGCCGCCGGCCGCCCCCGTCAGGTCAGGCCGCGCGCTCGACGCACATCGCGACACCCATGCCCCCGCCGATGCACAGCGTGGCCAGGCCTCGCTTCGCGCCGCGGCGCTGCATCTCGAACAGAAGCGTGTTCAGCACCCGCGCGCCCGAGGCGCCGATGGGATGGCCGAGTGCGATGGCGCCGCCATTGACGTTCACCTTCGCCGGATCCCAGCCCAGGTCCTTGTTCACCGCGCAGGCCTGCGCGGCGAAGGCCTCGTTCGCCTCGATCAGGTCGAGGCTGTCGATCGACCAGCCCGCCTTCTGCAGGGCCTTGCGGCTGGCCGGGATCGGGCCGGTGCCCATGATGGCGGGGTCGACGCCGGCGGTCGCCCAGCTGACGATCCTCGCCATCGGCGCGATGCCTCGCTTCGCGGCCTCGGCGGCGCTCATCACCACCACCGCCGCGGCGCCGTCGTTGATGCCGGACGCGTTGCCGGCGGTGACGGTGCCGTCCTTGCTGAAGGCGGGGCGGAGCTTGGCCAGCACCTCGGCCGTCGTCTCGGGCTTCGGATACTCGTCCTCGGTGACCACCACGTCGCCCTTGCGGCCCTTCACGGTCACCGGCGCGATCTCGTCCCTGAAGCGGCCGGCCTTCATCGCCTCGCCCGCCTTGCGCTGGCTGGCGGCGGCGAACTCGTCCTGCTCCTGGCGGGTCAGCTGGTATTTCTGCGCCACGTTCTCCGCCGTGGTGCCCATGTGGTAGCCCTGGAAGGCATCCCACAGCCCGTCCTTGAGCATGGTGTCCACCAGCTCCAGCCCGCCCATCTTCTGGCCGGCGCGGAGATTCGCGCAATGCGGCGACTGGGTCATGCTCTCCTGCCCGCCGGCCACCACGATGGCGGCGTCGCCGGTGGCGATCTGCTGGGCGGCGAGCGCCACGGCCCGCAGGCCGGACCCGCAGAGCTGGTTGATGCCGAAGGCCGTGCGCTCGGCCGGGATGCCGGCGGCCATGGCGGCCTGGCGGGCGGGGTTCTGGCCGGCGCCGGCGGTCAGGATCTGGCCGAGGATCACCTCGTCCACCTCCTCGGGCCGGACATTGGCGCGGGCAAGGGCGGCCTGGATCGCCACCGTGCCCAGCGCATGGGCCGGAAGGCTGGCGAAGGCGCCGCTGAAGCTGCCGACCGGGGTGCGGGCGGCGGAGGCGATGACGATCTCGGTCATTCGGGGGTTCCTTGTGTGGACCGGCGTGGCGACAGTTTGCTGCGCCGCAGGGGGCGCTACAAGCCGCGAAGCCAATCCAGCAACGGCCGCCACAGCGCGGCTTCCGCACCGCTGCCCGCCGCCATGCCGATATGCCCGGCCTGCGCCTCGTGCAGCACGGCCCGGCGCAACCGCCCCGCCAGCGGGCGGGCGGAGGCCGGGGGCACGATCCGGTCGCGATGCGGGATGGCGAGGAAGACGGGCATCGCCAGCGCCGCGGGGTCCACCACCGCCCCGGCCACCCGCCAGGCGCCCCGCGCCGGCGTGTTGGCGCCGTACCAGCCGCCCAGGCATTCCCGCGCCACGGGTGCGGCCAGCGGCACGCCGTCATTCAGCCAGTCTTCCAGCGCGACGAACCCCTCGGCCCGCGCCGAGGCGGGGTCGAGCCGCGCGAAGGCGCGGTATTTCTGCGCCACCCCCCAGGGGTCGAGCCCGGTGAACAGCGCCTGGATCGCATCCACCGGCAGCGTGCCGGTCGCCTGCATCAGCGGCTCCAGCCCCGGCAGCAGCGCGGCGGCGGCGCGCGCGCGGCCGGCCTCCGCCGCGCCGGCGTGGAAATCCCACGGCGTCGCCAGCAGGCCGAGCGCGGCCACGCGGTCCGGCCGGCGCAGCGCCGCGGCGAGCGCGAGAAGACCGCCCATGCAGTAGCCCACCAGCACCGCCGGCCCGGGCAGCGCCGCCAGCGCGCGTTCCAGCCTGCCGGCGATGTAGTCGGTCAGGGTGAAGGCGCGCTCCACCTCGCCCGGCCAGCCCCAGTCCAGCAGCAGCGGCCGCACCCCCTGCCCGGCCAGGAAGCGCATCAGCGACCGGCCGGGCAGCAGGTCCAGCACATGCGCGCGGTTCACCAGGCTCGGCACCAGCACCACCGGCAGGCCCGCGGCGCCCGGCAGCGCATGGTCCAGCAGCCGTGACCCGCCTTCCGACCAGATGGCCGGCGGGTCCGGCACGGTGCGGTGCCAGGGATGACGGCGATAGGCGGCGATGCCCGCCAGCAGCGCGCGGTCCTGCCGCAGCAGGCGGCGCAGCACGGCGCCGCCGAAGGCCTCAGGCGCGTGGCCGCCGTCCGCGAGGGCGCGGAGGATCCGGTCGGCTTCCGCCCGCCCCGCCTTCGAGATCGGCCAGGCGTCGTTCCAGCTCGGCCAGCCGGGCGCGGAGGACGCCATCACCGCCCCCGCCATCGCCGCCACCCCCCGCGCGCCCCCCATCGCCAGGTGCAGCGCCAGCGGGCGCGGCCCCCGCCGGCGGAACGGCCGGGGCAGGTCCGGGCGCGCGGTCGTGTTCATGCGGCGCTGCGGCCGGGAAGGGCCAGGGGAAGCCGGCCGGGAAGGCCGGCGGGCGCGGCGCGGTGGCGGCCCTGGTCCAGGCCTGGGCGAAGGCGGCGCAGGCGGCCGCCATCGCCGCCCAGCCCTCCGCCACCTCCCGGTCGGCCGCCATCGCGGCGATCTCGCTCTGCCACAACGTGATCCAGTCCTCGGCGAGGCGGTCGAGATCCGCCCCCGCCTGCCTCGGGGTGTCGTCCTTCGGGGTGTCCCCCTGCATCAGCCTCTCCCGCCGGGCCAGGGCCGGGCCCGGCGCACCGGGGTTGAAACCCACGCCGGACGATTTGCGCAACAGGAGTTTCGCACCGCACCCAGGCACATGGTAGGATCGTCCCACGCGGCGGGACACCGTCGGCAAGGTCGGCCCCAGACGGGGCCGCGGGAAGGCAAGCACATGTCACAGGACACCACCAACCCGCCGGGGGCCACGTCCGAGACCCCGGCCATGCCCCCGGTTGTCGTGAAGAAATACGCCAACCGGCGGCTCTACAACACGGAATCCTCCTCCTACGTCACGCTCGAGGACCTGGCGGCGATGATCCGCCAGGGGCGGCACTTCGTCGTCTACGACGCCAAGTCCGGCGAGGACATCACCCGTTCCGTCCTGACCCAGATCATCGTCGAGGAGGAGGCGAAGGGCCGGCACCTGCTGCCGATCTCCTTCCTGCGGCAGATCATCGGCTTCTACGGCGACGGCATGGGCACGCTCGTCCCGCGCTACCTGGAATCGATGATGGGCGCCTTCGCGCAGCAGCACGAACAGATGCGCCGCACCGTCCAGCAGACCATGGGCGGCTTCATGCCCTTCGGCGGGCTCGAGGAGATGGGCAAGCAGAACATGGCGATGATGGAACGGGCGATGAGCCTCTTCGCCCCGTTCCGCCCCGGCCAGGACGGCCCCGAAGGCAGCGAGGCCGCCCGCGTCGCCGCGCTCCAGGCCGAGATCGAGGCGCTGCGCCGCCAGGTGGAGACGCTGCAGGCCGCGGCGCGCAGAAAGGACTGACCGGCGCGGCCCTGCGCGGTTGCCTTCGCCGGCCCGCGTCTTGCGCCTGGGTTGTGTAAGCCCTCCGGTTTCTTGCGTTGTCCGAACAGGCGAAACTCACGCCTTTGTCATGCGCGTCTTGGTGGAACGCAACGCTATCTGCCGCATTGCAGGAGGCGTCTGAATGCGGGTCGAGGGGCGAGAAGAATGGAAACCACCGGGATCGAGCGGCGCCGCAACGGCGAGGCGCCGGCCGAGCGGCCCGGGCAGCGGGCGAACGCTGCCGACCGCCATGTCGGGGCCCGCATCCGCGAAAGGCGGGTGATGATGGGCCTTTCCCAGCAGCAGCTGGCGAAGATGATCGGCGTCACCTACCAGCAGGCGCACAAATACGAACGCGGGCTGAACCGCATCTCGGCCGGCCGCCTGTTCGAGATCGGGCAGGTGCTCGGCGTCCCCGTGTCCTGGTTCTTCGAGGGGCTGGCGCCGGAAGGCGGCGGCAACGAAGCGTCCCCCCGCCAGCGCATGTGCCTCGAACTCGCCCGCAACTTCGCGCTCATCGACAACGAGAAGCACCAGGAGGCGCTGAGCCAGATGGCGCGCGCCCTGGCCGCGCAGTCCCAGGCGGAGCGCGACGGCCAGCCCTGAGGCCGGCCGCGCCCCCGGAACCGACACCCCGGAACCGCCGCGGCACGGGTCGCGTTCGGGCGGCGCGCCCCGCGCGCATGGCGCGGGAGGGGGCGAGGTCCACCATGATGCGACGAGAGAGAACGGGGCCGGCGCCCCGCCATGCCGGTGCGCGAAGGTCCTGGCGCTTCCTCTGGATCGCGCTCGGCGTCGGCGTGGCCGGCGCGGCGGCGGTTCTGATCATGGCCGACACCGCGCCGCCATCCCGGTCGCGGAACTGGGGCGCGGGCCTGGTGCCGACCGAGGTGCCGCGCCCGCCGCAGCCCGCCGCGGACTCCGCAACTCCCCCCCTTCCCCCTGCCCCCTCGGCGGCCCGGCAGGCCGAACTCGCGGCGGAGGAGGCGCGGCTCGCGGCCCTGCGGTCGGCGCGGGTCGAGCTGGAACGGCAGGTCGAGGCGCTGCGGCAGGAAGCCGAGCAGCGCCGACGCGACATGCCCGGGCGCAAGATCCTGCCCGACAACCTCGGCAGCGGGGCGCCGGTCGCGCCCCAGCCCGCATCCGGCCCCGCAGCCCCGCCCGCCGCCGCCTTGCCAGCCCCCGCGCCACCCGTCGCCATGCCCGTCCCGCCCGCCGCCCCGGCGGCGCCCGAGCCGGCCGCCCGCGCCGCGCGGGTCTTCGTGCACCACCGCGCCAATTCCGGCACCGCGGCGGCGGCGGCGGAGGAGGTGATGCAGACGCTCCGCGCCTCCGGCTTCGAGGTGCAGGCCCCGCGGCCCGTGCCCTTCGTGCCCTCGACCCCCGTGGTGCGGTATTTCCACGAGGAGGACCAGGCGGCGGCGGCGCGCCTGGCCGGGCGGCTCGGCCGCGGCTGGGCGATCCAGGACTTCCGCGCCTTCCTGCCCCAGCCCCCGCCGCAGACGCTGGAGGTCTGGCTGCCGGGCGGCTGACCGGCGAGGCCGTCGCCGGACCTCCGCCGGCGCCGGGGCCGTGCGCCTTCAGGCCTTGCTGTAGGCGTCGGCGCCGTCGAAGCGCTGCAGCTTCTCGATGTGCATCCAGTTGTGCTGCCGACCGATGCGCTGGAGCAGGTCGGTGATCTCCGCGATGCCGTTGCCCTTCGGCGCCTCCTTGAACATGAATCGGGCGCGGAAATGGTCCACCAGGAAGGTGTTGCCGCCGAGATCCGGCCACACCTGCGCGCCGCGTGACGAGATCATGTCGAGCGTGAAGGCCGACCCTTCGGCCGCCGCGGCGAGCGTGATGCCGATGGCGCGCGGGTCACGTTCGGATTCGACGAAGACGTCGACGCCGACGAGTTCCCGCGTGGTCGCCGCGCGGTACCAGGTGATGGCGGGCCACTTCTTCATCGCGATCGGGCGGTACTCGCGTTCCGGCACCTTCGCGCTGGTCCGGCCGAGATTGGCGGCCACGCGCTCCACGAAGGCGCCGGTGGAGGCCCCCTGGCCGGGGGGCGCGATGTCCCCCGTCAGGTCCATCCCCTCCTCCAGCGTGACATAGAGCGCGTGCTCCACCTTCGATGCGGTCGCGAAGTCGCCGATGTGGCGCAGCATCATCACCGCGGAGAGCAGCAGCGCGGTGGGGTTCGCCAGCCCCTTGCCGGCGATCTGCGGGGCCGAACCGTGCACTGCCTCGAACATCGCCACCTGGTCGCCGAGATTGGCCGAGGGCGCGACGCCGAGCCCGCCGACCAGCCCCGCCGCCAGGTCCGACAGGATGTCGCCGTTCATGTTGGTCATCACGGTGACGTCGAACTGCTCCGGCCGGATGACCATCTGGTGGGCGCAGTTGTCCACGATCATGTGCTCGTGCTGGAGGTCGGGGTAGTCCCGCAGCACCGCCTCCCCCACCCGCTTCATCATGCCTTCGGTCAGCTTCATGATGTTCGCCTTGGTGGAGACGGTGACCTTCCGCCGCCCCTCCGCCATCGCCAGCGCGGCGGCGAGCCGCACGACGCGCTCGCAGCCGACCTCGGTGATCAGCTTCAGCGTCTGCGCGACTCCGGGCGTCTGCATGTGCTCGACGCCCGCATAGACGTCCTCGACATTCTCGCGCACCACGACGAAGTCGATCCCCCGCCCCGTGAAGGGCGTGCGGATGCCGGGCAGCTCGCGCACGGGGCGGATGTTGCCGTACATCTCGAAGATCTTGCGGAGCGTGACATTGGCCGACTTCTCGCCATGGCCGACCGGGGTCTCCAGCGGACCCTTCAGCGCGACGCCGTTGCGGGCGATGGAATCCAGCGTCTCCTGAGGGGCGCCGGAGGGGATGCCCTTCCGGAAGGCCTCCGCCCCGGCCACCGCATCCTCCCATTCCAGCCGGGCGCCGGCGGCGGCGAGGACCTGCTGCGTCGCGCGCATCACCTCGGGCCCGATGCCGTCGCCGGCGATGGCGGTGACCTTGGTGCGGGCGGCGGCGGGGGTGGAGTCCATGGGAACCTCTGGGTGAAGGCGGGTTGCTGCGCCGCGGTATAGGATCGCGACCCTGTCCCGAAGATGACCAGGATCAATCCCGGGTCACGTTCAGACGAGCCGGCCGCCCCGCGCAGCGCGGGGCGGGCGCTACCGCGCCAGCCAGCGCGGCGCGTTCCCCTCCGCGCCCGAGGGCAGCGGCGCGTCGGGCGCGGCGAGGAAGGCGAGGATGTCGCCCGCCACCGCCGCCCGGTTCCGGCCGGACAGGAGCAGATGGTAGCCGTCGGGATAGACGCCCATCCGCACCCGGCTGTCGGGCGGCAGGCTCCGCATCGCGGCGCGGGTCATCCGCCCCGGCACGATCATGTCCTGCTCGCCATACAGGAGCAGCACCGGCACCTGCGCGCCCCCCTCGCCGCGGCAGCAACGCGGCAGGGCGGCGACCGCGGCCTCCATCAACAGGATCAGCCCCGTCGCGGCATCGACGCGCGTGTTGCGGATGGCCAGCGGGTCCCGGCCCAGCCGGCGCAGCGCGGCGTCGTTGTCGCTCGCGACCACCCCGCCGACGCCGCCCTGGAAGGGCACGGCGGGGATGGTGCGTTCGGCCAGCCACAGCCCGCCGCGCATGAAGGGGTTCATCAGCGCGCGCTGCCACAGCGCCGGCGCCAGCAGCACATAGGCATCGACCGGCGGCGGGTCCTCTCCCGTCGCGGCAAGGATCGCCACCGCCGCGCCCATGCTCTCCCCCAGCACGAAGAAGGGCAGGCCGGGGTGGCGGGCGCGCAGCAGGCGCGCGGCGGCGGCGGCATCCGCCGCCATCGTCTCGCCCCCCGCCCAGTAGCCGCGGTTGGGCGCGCGGCCGAAGCCGCGCTGGTCGAAGGCGTAGACCAGCAGGCCGCCCCCGCGGAAGGCGTCCAGGCTGTCGGTCAGGAAGTTGCCGGAATGGTCGTTGAAGCCGTGCAGCGCCAGCATCACGGCGCGCGGCGGGCCTTCGGGGGCGAAGCGGCGCAGCGGCAGGCGGGCGCCGTCGGCGGCCAGGATCGCGTCCCCGGCCAGGGCGGGCACCGCCAGCGGCGGGCCGGCCGGCATCACCACCGGCGTGCAGGCGGCGCCGAGCAGCAGCAGCGCCAGCAGCGCCAGGCCGCGCATCACGCCGCCGTCTGTTCCCGCGTCAGCCGCAGGAAGATCGCGTTCAGGTCCGCCTCCTTCGTCGAGAGGTCGACGATGCCGAGCTCCGCCTCCCGCAGCGCCTCCAGGATGCCTTCCACCGCCACGTCGCGGGCGCGGTAGTGGAGCACCAGCCGCCGGGGGGTTTCCAGCGTCGCGCGGAAGCGCGCCAGCAGCGCGGGCACGGCGTGGATGTCGCGGTCCAGCGTCACCGTCAGCGCCTTGTCGTCCATCCGCGCGATCAGCTCCCGCGTCGGCTGGTTCGCGATCAGCAGCCCGTGGCCGATGATGGCGATGCGGTCGCAGAGCTGCTCCGCCTCCTCCAGGTAGTGGGTGGTGAGAACGATGGTGGTGCCGTTCGCGTTCAGCCCGCGGACCATGCGCCAGAGCTGTTCGCGCAGCTCGATGTCGACGCCCGCCGTCGGCTCGTCCAGCACCAGCACGGGGGGTTCGTGGACCATTGCCTTGGCCACCAGCAGCCGCCGCCGCATCCCGCCCGACAGGCTGCGCGCATAGGCGTCCGCCTTGTCCGCCAGGCCGACCGCGTCCAGGATCTCCATGGTGCGCCGGCGGGACCGCGGCACGCCGTAGAGCCCGGCCTGCATCTCCATCGTCTCGCGCGGGGTGAAGAAGGGGTCGAGGTTCAGCTCCTGCGGGACCACGCCGATGCGGCGGCGCAGCCCGATCGGGTCCTCGTCCAGGTCCACGCCCCAGACCTTCGCGCTGCCGGCCGTCTTGCGGACCAGGCCGGCGAGGATGCCGATCAGCGTGGACTTCCCCGCGCCGTTGGGCCCGAGCAGCCCGAAGAAGGACCCGCCCGGGACGGCCAGGTCCACGCCGCGCAGCGCCTCCTTCCCCGGCCCGCCGTTGCTGCCGGGGTAGGTCTTGCGCAGGCCGGTGATCTCGATCGCGTTGGCGGGCTCCATGCCGGGGGAGGTAGCGGGTCGCGCCGGGCTGGTCCACCTCGGCCCATCCCCCTATGTTCCCGCGGCCCGACTGCCTGAGGACCCAGCCATGCGCGACCCGCGCCAGACCGGCTACACCCCCGTCGAGACCCCCGGCGTGACGCCGACCGAGCATTTCACCGTGGAAAGCCGCACCGTCGGCTGCGACGGCGGCGGCGGGGCGCTCGGCCATCCGCTGGTCTACCTGCGGATCGAGGACCGGCAGGTCACCTGCCCCTACTGCTCCCGCACCTACCTGCTGGCCGAGGGCGCCGGCGACGACCACGGGCACTGAGGCGGTGAGCGGCACGGAAGGCAACGGCATCCAGCCGGTCGCGCCGGGGGAGCGCAGGCTCATCCTGGTGGACGGGTCGGGCTACATCTTCCGCGCCTTCCACGCCCTGCCGCCGATGACGCGGCCGGACGGGGTGCATGTGAACGCCGTCTTCGGCTTCACCCAGATGCTGTCGCAGTTCCTGGCGCGGCATGCGGCGAGCCACATCGCGGTGGTCTTCGATTCCAGCCGCACGACCTTCCGCAACGAGCTGTATCCCGAGTACAAGGCCCACCGGCCCGAACCGCCGCCCGAGCTGGTGCCGCAGTTCCGCCTGGTGCGCGACGCGACCGAGGCTCTCGGCGTCTGCAAGGTGGAACAGCAGGGCTACGAGGCGGACGACATGATCGCCGCCTATGCCAAGGCCTTCGCGGCCACCGGCGGCACCGTGTCCATCGTCTCCTCCGACAAGGACCTGATGCAGCTGATCGGCCCGGCGGTGGAGATGCTGGACCCGATCAAGCAGAAGCCCATCCGGGAGCCGGAGGTGCTGGAGAAGTTCGGCGTCCCCCCCGGCAAGGTGGTGGAGGTGCAGGCCCTGGCCGGCGATTCCACCGACAACGTCCCGGGCGTGCCCGGCATCGGCATCAAGACCGCGGCGCAGCTCATCGCCGAATACGGCGACCTCGAGACGCTGCTGGCCAGCACGGCGAAGATCCGGCAGCCCAAGCGGCGCGAGGCGCTGGAACAGAATGCCGAGAAGGCGCGGATCAGCCGGCGGCTCGTCACGCTCGACGCCGATGCGCCGCTGCCCGTCCCGATCGAGGCGCTTGAGGCGAAGCCGCCCCAGCCCGCGACGCTGGAGGCCTTCCTGCGCGAGAACGGCTTCCGCAGCCTGCTCGCCCGGCTCGGCTTCGGGGAAGGCGCGGCGACCGCGCGCGGCAACCGCCCCGCCGCCGCGCCCGAGCTGGTGCCGGTCGCCCCCGCGCCGCAGGACGCCCCCTTCGGCCCCTACGAGACGGTGACGACGCCCGATGCGCTGCGCGCCTGGATCGCGGAGGCCGAGGCGGCGGGCGTGATCGGCTTCGACACGGAGACGGACAGCCTCGACGCGCTGAAGGCCAATCTCGTCGGCCTGTCCATCGCCACCGCGCCGGGCCGCGCCTGCTACGTGCCGCTGCGCCACCAGGGCAGCGGCGACCTGATGGGCAGCGCCACGCCCGAGCAGATCGCGCCCGAGGCCGCGCTGGCCGCGCTGAAGCCGATGCTGGAATCGCCTTCCGTGCTGAAGGTGCTGCACAACGCCAAATACGACCTCGAAGTGCTCTGCCGGGCGGAGAACGGCGGCATCGCCGTCGGGCCGGTGGACGACACGATGCTGATCTCCTACGCCATGGATGCCGGGCGGCACGGGCATGGCATGGACGAGCTGTCGCTCAAGCATCTCGGCCACGCGCCGGTCAGCTACGACAGCGTCACCGGCACCGGCCGCGCGCGCATCCCCTTCAGCCTCGTCCCGCTCGACAAGGCCACGGCCTATGCGGCGGAGGATGCGGATGTCACGCTGCGCTTCTGGCTGAAGCTGAAGCCGGAGCTGCGGGCGCGGAAGGCGCTTGCGCTCTACGAACAGGTGGAGCGCCGGATGGTCGGCGTGCTGCGGGACATGGAGATCGCCGGCATCAAGGTGGACGCCGCCGAGCTTGCCCGCATAGGGGAGGATTTCACGGCGAAGCTCGCCGAATACGAGAAGCGCCTGCACGAACTGGCGGGCCGCCCTTTCAACGTGGGCTCTCCCAAGCAGCTCGGCGAGATCCTGTTCGACGAGATGAAGCTGCCCGGCGGCAAGCGCAGCAAGCTGACCGGCGCCTGGGGCACGGATGCGACGGTGCTGGAGGAACTGGCCGCCAAGGGCGTGGAGATCGCGCGCTGCGCCATCCAGCACCGGCAGATCCAGAAGCTGAAATCCACCTATGTGGACGCGCTGGCGCAGAAGGCGGATGCGCGGGGGCGCGTGCACACCGACTTCGCGATGGCCGTCACCTCCACCGGCCGCCTCTCCTCCACCGAGCCCAACCTGCAGAACATCCCGGTCCGCACCGAGGAAGGCGCGCGCATCCGCCGCGCCTTCGTGGCGGAGCCGGGCAACATCCTGATCTCCGCCGACTACAGCCAGATCGAGCTGCGGATACTCGCCCATGTCGCCGACGTGCCGAGCCTGAAGGACGCCTTCGCCAAGGGCGAGGACATCCACAGCCGCACCGCGGCCGACATCTTCCGCCTCGACCCCGCGGCGGTGGACCGGGAAGCGCGGCGGCGGGCCAAGACCATCAATTTCGGCATCATCTACGGCATGTCCGCCTTCGGCCTCGCCGCCCGGCTCGGCATCGGCCCAGGCGAGGCGCGGGGCATCATCGATGCCTATTTCGCGCAGTATCCCGGCATCCGCGACTGCATGGAGCGCTTCAAGGAGGATGCCCGCACCCGCGGCTATGTCGAGACCCCCTTCGGCCGCCGGCTCTGGATCGCCGAGATCGGCGCGAAGGATCCCGCCCGCCGCGCGGGGGCGGAACGCGCGGCGATCAACGCCCCCTTCCAGGGCGGCGCGGCGGAGGTGATCAAGCGCGCCATGGTGCGGCTGCCGAAGGCGCTGCGCGACGCCGGCCTCGGCGCGCGGATGCTGCTGCAGGTGCATGACGAGCTGGTCTTCGAACTGCCGGAGGCCGAGCGGGACGCCACCGCCGCGCTGGTGAAGGACGTGATGGAGAACGTGGCGGAGCTGTCGGTGCCCCTCGCGGTCGAGGTCGGGCACGGCCATAGCTGGGCGGAAGCGCATTGAGCACGGCCACGGGGGCGGCAGCCGTCCCGTCCTGGACGGCGACCGAACGGCGCACGCTGGGCGCCATCGGCCTGGCGCATGCGACGAGCCACCTGCACATGCTGGTCTTCCCGCCGCTGTTCCCGCTGCTGCGGGACCAGCTCGGCGTCGGCTTCGTGGAGCTCGGCCTGGCGATCACGGTGTTCAGCGTCGTCTCGGCGCTGACCCAGGCGCCGGTGGGCTTCCTGGTGGACCGCATCGGCCCGCGCCGCGTGCTGACGGCGGGGCTGGTGCTGGGCGGCATCGCCTATGCGGCCTTCGCCGTGTTCGGCGGCTACATGTGGCTGCTGCTAGCGGGCGCCATCGCGGGGCTGGCGAATGCGGTCTACCACCCGTCGGACTACGCCATCCTGAACGGCGGCATCGGCCAGGCGCGGATGGGCCGCGCCTTCTCGCTGCACACCTTCGCGGGCTATGCGGGGGGCGCGGTGGCGCCGGCGCTGATGCTCGGGCTCGCGGCGCTGCTCGGCGTGGCGGGGGCGGTCTTCGTCGCCGGCGCGCTCGCCTGGGTCGCGGCCGCGCTGGTCTGGGCCTTCTGCCCGCGGGACGAGGCGATCGCGAAGCCGAAGCCGGTGGCGGGGGCGAAGCCCGCGCGGGTGCTGAGCCCGACGGTGATCGAGCTGACGGGCTTCTTCGTGCTGATCGCGCTCGGCGTCGGCGGGCTCAACGGCTTCGCGGTCGCGGCGCTGGTCGCCGGTCTCGGCGTGCCGATCGGGCTGGCGAGCGCGGGGCTGACCGCGTTCCTGGCGGGCTCGGCGGGCGGCGTGCTGCTCGGCGGCGGGCTCGCGGACCGCGTCAGGCGGCACGGGCTGCTGGCCTCGGGCGGCTTCGCGGGGGCGGCGCTGCTGGTGGCCTGCGTCGGGCTGGTGCCGATGCCGGCGGCGCTGACGGTGGTGATGCTCGGCGGGGCGGGCGTGCTGTCCGGCCTCTGCATGCCGTCGCGAGACATGATGGTGCGCGCCGCGGCACCGCCGGGCCAGGCGGGGGCGGTGTTCGGCATCGTCTCCACCGGCTTCAACATCGGCGGCATGGTGTCGCCCCCGCTGTTCGGCTGGCTGATGGATGCGGGCCACCCGGTTTCGGTCTTCCTGGTCAGCGCGGGCTTCATGGCGATCACCGCGCTGGCCGCCGCGGCGCAGGAGCGGCGGGGGAGGTAGGACGCGCCGCCCGCCGCACGGGCCGGCACATCCGGCCCGCGGTCAGACCGCGTGCGCGCGCAGGTGGGACAGGTCCACCACCGCCAGCGCCGCCTCATGCGTCGCTTCCAGCAGCACGGGGGGCGCCACGCCGGCCAGCCGCGCCTCCTCCCACCGGGCCGCGCAGAGGCACCAGCGGTCGCCGGGCTTCAGGCCGGCGAAGCCGTATTCGGGCCGGGGCGTGGACAGGTCGTTCCCGCGCGCGGCGGAGAAGGCGAGGAAGGCGGCCGTCACCTCGGCGCAGACCACATGCAGGCCGCGGTCCATCGGGCCGGTGTTGCAGCATCCGTCGCGGAAGAAGCCGGTGACCGGCGCCACCGAACAGGGCAGCAGCGCGGAGCCCAGCACGTTGCGCACGGCTTCCGGCCGTTCGGGCCGGCGGCGCGGGGCGTTGTCGTCGAGCGGCATCAGGTTGCGATCGGGCCGGCGCGATGCGCCCCGGCCAGATCCGCCCGGACCCCGCCGATCTCGCCGCGGATCGGCCGCGGCATCTCCAGGCTGGGGTCGCGGCGCGGGTCGCTCATGCGGGGAAGATAGGAAGCGGCACCGGGCTGCGCCAGACCGTTGCGCACCAAGGCCGGCCGCCACCCTCCCCCGCCGATGCGGGGGAGGGCGCGCGCCGCCTCAGGCCGCGGCGCGGATCGCCGCCGCCTTCACGTCCTCGCTCACCGCGCCGGCGAAGGTTTCGAAGTTCTTCTCGAACAGGGAGACGAGGTGCTTCGCCTGCCGGTCATAGGCGTCCTTGTCCGCCCAGCCTTCCCGCGGGTTCAGCACGCTGGAGGGGATGCCCGGCACCGCCTTCGGGATCATCAGCCCGAAGAACGGGTCGCGCTGGAATTCCACCTTCGCGAGCGACCCGTCGAGCGCGGCGCGCAGCAGGGCGCGGGTGTGCTGGATCGACATGCGCTGGCCCGTGCCATAGGCGCCGCCGGTCCAGCCGGTGTTGACCAGCCACACCTCGGCGCCGTCCCGCGCGATGCGCTCGGCCAGCATGCGGCCGTACACCTCCGGGTGGCGGGGCAGGAAGGGGGCGCCGAAGCAGGTGGAGAAGGTGGCCTGCGGTTCCTTGCCCAGCCCCTTCTCGGTGCCGGCCACGCGCGCGGTGTAGCCGGACAGGAAGTGGTACATCGCCTGCGCGGCCGACAGCTTGGCGATGGGCGGCAGCACGCCGAAGGCGTCCGCCGTCAGCATCACCACGTTCTTCGGCTTGCCAGCCTGCCCGCCCGGCACGGTGTTCGGGATGAACTCGATCGGGTAGCAGGACCGCGTGTTCTCGGTCAGCTTGTTGTCGTCGAGGTCGAGCACCCCGCGCTCATCGGCGATGACGTTCTCCAGCACCGCGCCGAAGCGGTGGGAGGCGTCCCAGATCTGCGGCTCGGCCTCCTTCGACAGCTTGATGACCTTGGCGTAGCAGCCGCCTTCGAAGTTGAAGACGCCGGTGTCCGACCAACCATGCTCGTCGTCGCCGATCAGGCTGCGCTCGGGGTCGCTGCTCAGCGTGGTCTTGCCGGTGCCGGACAGGCCGAAGAACAGCGCGGTGTCGCCGCCGCGGCCGAGATTGGCGGAGCAATGCATCGGCAGCACGCCGCGTTCCGGCAGCAGCCAGTTCATCACGGTGAAGATCGACTTCTTGATCTCCCCCGCATAGCTCGTGCCGGCGATGCAGATGGTGCGGGCGGCGAAGCTCAGCGCGATCACGGTGGAGGTGCGGCAGCCGATCTCGGCCGGGTCGGCGTCGTATTCCGGCGCGTGCAGGATGGTGAAGTCGGGCTTGAAGCCCTCCAGCTCGGCCTGGGGCGGGCGGATGAACATGTTGCGCGCGAACAGCGCGTGCCAGGCATTGGTGGTGACCAGCCGCACCCGGATGCGGTGCGCGGGATCGGCGCCGGCATAGAGATCCTGGGTGAACAGCTCCGGCTTCTGGCCGAGGAAGGCGCGGACCTTCCCCGTCAGCACCGCGAACTTCGCCGGCGGCAGGGGCTGGTTGATCTTGCCCCACCAGATGGCGTCATGCACCTCGGGGTCGTCCACCACGAACTTGTCCTGGACGGAGCGGCCGGTGTGCTGGCCGGTCACCGCCATGAAGGCACCATCCGCCGAGAGCCGGCCCTCGCCCCGGCGCAGCGCATGGGCGTAGAGCCCGGCGGCCGTGAGGTTGGCATGGATCTCCGCGGGACCGGATACGCCGGTTCCCACGAGGGCGGATGCTGCGGACGTCATGGACTACCTCCAGTTGAGCGTGTCCGGCCGGGGGGATCGGGTCGGCGCGGCACGCAACGTCGCCCTCATCTGGGCGGCGAGGGAGGCGAAATTAGGGCGGGTAAGCTGACCCAACAAGCCGAACCAACCGGTTACTGCGGTGACAACCCCTTGTGGAGCGCCGCCCGCCCTTCTCTCGCGGCGCGGATGAGGCCCGCGCGCACGCCATCGGCATCGGCGACCGGCGCCGCCCAGGGCAGGCGAAGCACGGCGTCGCCCAGCGCCAGGTCGCAGCCATCCGGATCGACCGCGACCATCCGCCAAGCCCCCGCCCCGCCGCCGAGCAACCCCTGCGCGATGGCGGCCACCGCATCGGGGTGGTCGGCATTCACATGCGCCAGGATCTCCGACTCGGCGGCGGCCAGGGCGGCGACAGCGGCGGGGTCGGGCAGCAGGTCGGCCAGGCGCAGCCGCGTCGCGCGGGCGAAGCCGCCCACCAGCAGCGCCCCGCCGGGCCGGATGCGCCACAGCGCGAAATCGGCGAAGTCGGCATAGAGCGCGGCATAGGGGTGGCGGGCCAGCCAGCGCGCCTTGAGCGCCACGACCTCCGCTTCCGCCACCGGCTCGGCAAGCCCGGTCAGGGTCACGCGCGGGGCGGTCTGGGGGTTCGCCGTCTCCGCCGCGCCGGCCACCAGCAGGGCGCAGCGCGGCTCGGCCTTCAGGTGGCGGGTGTGTTCCGACAGGGTGGACAGGAACAGCAGCGGCGTCAGGTCCCCCGCCGTCGCGGGCGTCACCAGGCTGGCGAAGGGCTGCCCATCCGCGCTGGTGGCGAGTGTCGCGGAGGCCGCGCCCCGGATCAGCCGCCGCGCCTCGAAGCCGAGCCCTGCCGTCGCCATATCCTGCCCGCGCCCCGACCTGCCTTCGCCACAATTCGCCGGCAGGGTGTCAACCAGGGCGCGACGCCGCGCGCCATGAGGAGCCCTTCCGTGCCGCACACCATCGCCCTGGTGGACGACGACCGCAACATCCTGACCTCCGTCTCCATGACGCTGGAGCAGGAGGGCTTCCAGGTCCGCACCTACACGGACGGGGAAAGCGCGCTCCAGGGCCTGCTCGCCCGCCCCGCGGACCTCGCGGTGCTCGACATCAAGATGCCGCGCATGGACGGGATGGAGCTGCTGCAGCGCCTGCGGCAGCGCAGCGCCCTGCCGGTGATCTTCCTGACCAGCAAGGATGACGAGCTGGACGAGCTGATGGGCCTGCGGCTCGGCGCCGACGACTACATCACCAAGCCCTTCAGCCAGCGCCTCCTGCTGGAGCGCATCCGCGCCCTGCTGCGCCGGAACGAGGCCGGGCGGGCCGAGGGCAGCGGCACTCCCTCGGGCGGCATCATCGCCCGCGGCGACCTGGTGCTCGACGAGACGAAGCACACCTGCAGCTGGAAGGGCCAGCAGGTGCAGCTGACCGTCACCGAATTCCTGCTGGTAAAGGCGCTGGCGGTACGGCCCGGCATGGTGAAGAACCGCGACCAGCTGATCGACGGCGCCTATGGCGAGAACATCTACGTGGACGACCGCACCATCGACAGCCACGTCAAGCGCGTGCGCAAGAAGTTCCGCGCGGTGGACCCCGACTTCTCGATGATCGAGACGCTGTACGGCCTCGGCTACCGCTACAAGGAAGCCTGAGGGACCGCTTCAGGATGGGGATGGGGCGGCCGCATGGCACGCCGACATGGCCGATGGCCTGGCTGGGCCTACGTTGCAGCGGCGGTCGAGAGCCACACGCGACCGTCGCCTTCGCGCCGAAGCAGGCCCTTGCGTTCCAGCCGGGCAAGGGCCCGATAGGTTGCCTCGTGAGACAGGCCGAGCTCGGCGGCGAGCGTTTTCCAGGAGCGCCCGAGGCGGCGGGCGCCATCGGGCCCGGGTGTGAGGCCATGGAGCACGTCGAGCAGCCGGTCGGCGGCGTGTGACAGGGCAAGGCGCTCGGCCCGCGCCCTCTCGGCGACGAGGAGGCCTGCGAGATGCGCGGCGATGCGCCACCCGAGGCCCGGGTCCGCTTCTGCCGCGCGGTGCAGCTCGGCCGCGGCGTGGATCGTGACGCGGCTGGGCGCAGCGGCGACGCCGTCGCAGTGGTGGCGGCTCTCGAACAGGCTTGCCTCGGCGAAGGTGCCGCCCGGCCCGGCCCGATGGAGAATGAGGCGGCGCCCCTCCGGTGAGGTGCGGACGAGTTCCAGCAGCCCCTCCCGCACGAGGACAAGGCCGATGGTGGGATCGCCCGATCGGAACAGCGCCTCGCCACGCGCCAGGCGGCGATCACGGCCGGCAGGGAGGGCCCGGAGAAACTCGGCTTCCATATGACCGCGATCATAGTGACGAGATCTCGGTCCCGGCTACCCGTCCGATCATGAATAGATCAATAGCCCTCCCGAGCGCCGCCCTGGTCTTCCTCCTTGCCCTACCCGCCGTCGCGCAGCATGCACGACACCACGGCGGCCCCCACCCCGGTGCATCAGGGGGTCATGCGCCGCCTGCGGCCCATCCCGTGCCGCCTTATGCCGGACTGGAAGGGCGCCGGATCAAGGCGCTGTCCGAGGAGGACGCAGCGGGGCTCCTCGCGGGCAGGGGCATGGCACTCGCGCTGGCGGCCGAGTTGAACGGCTACCCCGGGCCGATGCATGTGCTGGAGCACGCAGACGCCCTTGGCCTGTCCGCCGCACAGCGGGCGACGGCAGAGAGCCTACGGAGCCGCATGCTGGACGAGGCACGGGCCATCGGTGCCCGGATCGTCGCCCTCGAGGAGGAGCTGGACCGGCTGTTCGCGGGCGGGATGGCCGACACGGGGCGCCTCGCGGTGCTGACCGCCTCGCTCGGTGCCCTCAACGGAAGGCTCCGGGAGGTTCACCTCGCCAGCCACATCGCCATGCGCGATGCCCTGCGGCCGGAGCAGCGCCTTGCCTATGACCGGCTACGTGGCTACGCCAGCCGGCGCTGATGACGTCAATCCCCTGAACATCGCTCCGCCTTCCACCCGTCCTCATTGTCATTCTTGGTTCTGAAGCGGGGTCCGAGAGATCATCCGGCAATGCCGGCGGCCAGGGACACGCAGGGGATTTTCCGTTCCTGCAAGGCGTCACAGGGGCGGAATGTACCCGCGGAGCCGACCCGCCCGACGTTCCCCGTAGGTCTCCGAGCGCCGGCCCGGGCGCGCTTCGCCCTTCCCCCCGGGGCCGGGCGGCGTACATACAGCCCCATGCCCCTCGATGCGGACCTGCTGCTCGACCGTCGGCGCCTGAAGCGGCGCCTCTCCCTCTGGCGCGCCGCGGCGGTGCTGGCGCTGGCCGGGCTGGCGCTGGGCGCCGTGCTGTGGCGGGGGGATGCGCCGGACCTCATCCCCGGCGCGGGGGGCGCCCATGTGGCGCGGCTGACGGTGTCCGGCTTCATCGCCGAGGACCGCCGCCTGGCCGAGGCGCTGGACCGCGCCCGCCGCAACGACGCCGTCCGCGCGGTGATCGTCGCCATCGACAGCCCGGGCGGCAGCGTCGCGGGCGGGGAGGCGCTGCACGCCGCGCTCTCCCGCGTCGCGGAACGCAAGCCGGTGGTGGCGGTGATGGGCGGGACCGCCGCCTCGGCCGGCTACATGGCCGCCCTGCCCGCCGCCCGCGTCTTCGCGCGGGAGGCGACGGTGACGGGCTCGATCGGCGTCATCCTGCAGAGCTTCGACGTCTCCGAGCTCATGGCCCGGCTCGGCGTGCGCGCCGAGTCCATCCCCTCCGGCGCCTTCAAGGACGCGCTCAGCCCCTTCCGGCCGATGACCGAGGAAGGCCGGGCGGAGCTTCGGCGGGTGGTGCGCGACCTGCACGAGCAGTTCGTGGACAAGGTCGCCGCCGGCCGCCGCCTGCCGCCCGCGCGGGTGCGCGACCTCGCCGACGGCCGCGTCTTCACGGGGAGGGAGGCGGTGGGCCTCGGCCTGGTGGACGCGATCGGGGGCGAGGCGGAGGCGCGGTCCTGGCTGGCCGCGGAACGCGCGGTGCCCGCCGGCCTTCCCCTGCGGGAGATCGAGACCCGGTCCTTCGGCGAACGCACCTTCGGGGCCGCCTTCGGCGCCCTGCTGAAAGGCGTTCTGGATGAATGGGTTGTCGTTGACCGCGTGCGCGCGCTTTGGCAGCCTCTCACCCATTGAGGGAAGGCGCCGCACGTTCCATGACCAGGTCGGAGCTGATCGCCCAGCTTGCGGCGAACAACCCGCATCTGCGCCAGCCGGATGTCGAGGTGATCGTGACCACGATCTTCGACGAGATCATCGCCGCCCTCGCGCGCGGGGACCGGGTGGAGCTGCGCGGCTTCGGCGCCTTCTCCACCAAGCGGCGGGAACCGCGGACCGGCCGCAACCCCCGCACCGGCACCGCCGTCCCGGTGGACGGCAAGGCCGTGCCCTATTTCAAGCCGGGCAAGGAACTGCGGGAGCGGGTGAATGGCGGCCCCTTGCAGGAACCCGCCCGCAAGGCCCGCGCCACGGCCTGACCCGCGCGCGGCGGGAAGAACCGGCTCCACCATCCCGCACTTCCTTCGGGACGGCCGCCGGCGTAATCAGCCGGCCATCGAGAGAGGGCTCCCATGCGCTGGCTGCTGTTCCTGCCGCTGCTCGTCCTGCTGGCGCTGTTCGCGCTGTCCAACCCGCAGGATGTCGAGCTGCGGCTCTGGCCCTTCGACCTCGCCTGGATCTCGCCGCTCGGCATCGCGGTGCTGATCCTCTGCGCCGTCGCCTTCCTGCTCGGCGCCGGGCTGGTCTGGGCCGCCGGCATCCCGGCCCGCCGCCGCGCCGCGCGGATCGAGGAGGCGGCGCGGCTGCTGGAAGGCGAGCTCGCCGGCTACAGGACGCGGGAGGAGCAGGCGCGGCGCGACGCCGACCTTGGCCGCCCGGCCGCGCAGGTGCTGCCCGCGCCGGAGCCGCGCTGATGGCGCGGCGTTGCGGGCTCTGCGTCGCGCTCGACGCGCCGGACCTGGCGACGGCGGAAGCCTGGGCCGCCGCCGCCGCCCCTTCGGCGGGGCTGCTGAAGGTCGGGCTCGAGCTGTTCTCGGCCGAGGGGGGGGAGGCGGTGCGCCGCATCGCGCGCCACCGCCCCGTCTTCCTCGACGTGAAGCTGCACGACATCCCGAACACGGTCGCCGGCGCGGTCCGCGCGCTGGCGCCGCTCGGCCCGGCCTGGATCACCATCCATGCCGCGGGCGGGGCCGCGATGGTCGCCGCCGCGCGGGACGCGGCGGAGAAGGCGGGCGGCGCGGCGCGCCCGCGCATCCTGGCCGTCACCGTGCTGACCAGCCTCGACGCCGCCGCCCTGGCGGAGACGGGCGTGGCCGGCGGCCCGGTGCAGCAGGTGCTGCGCCTGGCGCGGCTGGCCGTCGGCGCCGGGGCGGACGGGCTGGTGTGCAGCCCGCGGGAGGTCGCGCCGATCCGCGATGCCCTGGGGGAAGGCCCGGCGCTGGTGGTGCCGGGCGTGCGCCCCGCCGGCAGCGCCGCCGACGACCAGGCCCGCACCGCGACGCCGGAGGAGATGGCGGCGGCCGGTGCCGACTGGGTGGTGGTCGGCCGCCCCATCACCCGCGCCGCCGATCCCGCCGCCGCCGCGCGCGCCATCGCCGGCGCGCTGGCCGCCTGACCGCCGCCGTGCCGGCCAGCGTCAAGATCTGCGGGATCAACGACCCCGCCGCCATGCGGGCGGCCGCGGAAGCGGGCGCCGACATGGTCGGCTTCGTCTTCTTCCCCCCCTCGCCCCGCGCCGTCACCCCGGCCGGGGCGGCCGCGCTCTCGGCCGCCCATCCCGGCGGGCCGCTGCGCGTCGGGCTGTTCGTGGATGCCGACGACGCGCTGGTGGATGCCGTCATGGCCGCCCTGCCGCTCGACATCCTGCAACTCCACGGGGAGGAGACGCCGGCGCGCTGCGCGGAGCTTCGCGCCCGGCACGGCAGGCCGGTGATGAAGGCGCTCGGCATCGCCTCGGGCGCGGACCTGGACCGGCTTGCGGACTACGCCCCGGCGGTGGACCGCTTCCTGCTGGACGCCAAGGCGCCGCCCGGCGCGCCGCTGCCCGGCGGCAATGCCGCGCCCTTCGACTGGACGCTGGCCGCGGGCCGGGCCATCCCGCGGCCCTGGCTGCTGGCGGGCGGGCTGACGCCGGGGAACGTCGCCGCGGCGCTGGCCGCCTCCGGCGCGCCGGGGGTCGATGTCTCCTCCGGGGTCGAGGCGGCGCGGGGGGTGAAGGATCCCGCCCGCATCGCCGCCTTCGTGAAGGCCGCCCACGGGGCGCCGTGATCATCCGCCCCGCCACGCGCGCCGATGCGCCGGCGATCGGCGGGATGCACGCCGAGGCCTGGACCGAGACCTATCCGGGCCTGGTGCCGCCCGACCTCCTCGCCGAGATGTCGGACCCCGCCCGCCGCCGCGCCGCCTGGGCGCGCAACCTGGCGGACCCCCCCCTGCCCGGCGGCACCTTCGTCGCCGAGGAGGCGGGCGCGGTGATCGGCTTCGCCAGCGTCTGCGCGGCGCGGGAGGCGGCGCTGGGCGCGGCCGGGGAGGTCAGCGGGCTCTACCTGCTGCGGCGCGCGCAGCGCCGGGGCATCGGGCGCGCCCTGCTGGCCCGCGGCGCCGCGCGGCTGCTGGAGGCCGGGCTGCCCTCGGCGGGCGCCTGGGCGCTGGACGGCAACGCGCCCGCCAACGCCTTCTACGCCGCCAGCGGGGCGGTCGCGCGGACGCGGCAGGTCGGCTACCACGGGGCGCATGCGCTGTCCGAGACCGCCTGGGTCTGGCCCGATCTCCGGCTCCTGGTGCCGTGACCTGCCGGCGCGGCTGCGCTAAGAGGCCCCGATGAACAAGCCCCTCCCCAACTCCCTCCGCCAGGGCCCCGACGCCCGCGGCCGCTTCGGCGAGTTCGGCGGCCGCTTCGTGGCCGAGACGCTGATGCCGCTGATCCTCGAGGTCGAGCGCGCCTACGAGGCGTCCAGGACCGACGCCGCCTTCCAGGCGGAGTGGCGGCGGCTGCTGACGCACTATGTCGGCCGGCCGAGCCCGCTGTGGTACGCGGAGAGGCTGACGAACCATCTGCGCCGGGATGCCGCGCCGGGGATGGGGGCGAAGGTCTATTTCAAGCGCGACGAGCTGAACCACACCGGCGCGCACAAGATCAACGCGGTGCTCGGCCAGATCCTGCTGGCGAAGAAGATGGGCAAGACCCGCATCATCGCGGAGACCGGGGCGGGCCAGCACGGCGTCGCCACCGCGACCGCCTGCGCGCTGATGGACCTGCCCTGCATCGTCTACATGGGCGCCACCGACGTGGAGCGGCAGCAGCCCAACGTCTTCCGCATGAAGCTGCTCGGCGCCGAGGTGCGGCCCGTGACCTCCGGCGCCGCGACGCTGAAGGACGCAATGAACGAAGGGCTGCGCGACTGGGTCGCGAATGTCCACGACACCTACTACTGCATCGGCACCGTGGCCGGCCCCCATCCCTATCCCGCCATGGTGCGCGACTTCCAGAGCGTGATCGGCCAGGAGGCCCGCGCCCAGATGCTGGAAGCCGAGGGACGCCTGCCGGACACGCTGGTGGCCGCCGTCGGCGGCGGGTCCAACGCCATGGGCCTGTTCTTCCCCTTCCTCGACGACGCCGACGTCGCGATGGTGGGGGTGGAGGCGGCGGGGCGCGGCCTCGACACGCCCGAACACGCCGCGGCGCTGTCGCGCGGGCGGCCGGGCGTTCTGCACGGCAACCGCACCTACCTGCTGCAGGACGGTGACGGCCAGATCACGGAGGCGCATTCCATCTCCGCCGGGCTCGACTATCCCGGCGTCGGGCCGGAGCATTCCTGGCTGCACGAGATCGGCCGCGTGCAGTACGTGGCCGCCACGGACGACGAGGCGCTGGCCGCCTTCCAGCTCTGCTCCCGCCAGGAAGGCATCATCCCCGCGCTGGAGCCCGCGCATGCGCTGGCGCATGTGCTGAAGCTGGCGCCGACCCTGCCGCAGGACCGGATCGTGCTGATGAATCTCTGCGGCCGCGGCGACAAGGACATCTTCACCGTGGCGCGCCACCTGGGCGAGAGCATCTGACATGAGCCGCATCGCGACCCGCTTCGCAGCACTCAGGGCCGAAGGCCGCGGCGCGCTGGTGACCTTCCTGTCGGGCTTCGACCCGGACCGGGACACCTCGCTCGCCATCCTCAAGGGCCTGCCGGACGCCGGCGCCGACGTGATCGAGATCGGCGTGCCCTTCACCGACCCGATGGCGGATGGCCCGTCCATCCAGCGCGCGGGGCAGCGCGCGCTGAAGGCGGGCGCGACCCTGCCGGGCATCCTGGACCTGGTGCGCGACCTGCGCCGCAGCGTGCGCGACACGCCGGTGGTGCTGATGGGCTACTACAACCCGATCCTGTCCCATGGCGTCGCCAGGTTCTGCGCCGATGCGGCCGATGCCGGGGTGGACGGCCTCATCATCGTGGACGTGCCGCCCGAGGAGGCGGACGAGGTGGAGCCGCATGCGCGGGCCAGCGGCCTCGACCTGATCCGGCTGATCGCGCCGACGACGGACGAGGCGCGGCTGCCGCGCGTTCTCGGCGCCACGACGGGCTTCATCTACTACGTCGCGATCACCGGCATCACCGGCACGCGCAGCGCCGACTATGCCGCCCTCGCCCCCGCCATCGCGCGGCTGAAGCGCCACACCGACCTGCCGGTCGCGATCGGCTTCGGCATCCGCCAGCCCGCCCAGGCGGCCGAGGCCGCGGCCGCCGCCGACGGCGCCGTGGTCGGCACCGCGCTGGTGGACACGCTGGCCGCGACGCTGGACGAAGGCGGCCGCGCGACGCCGCGCACGGTGGATGCCGTGCTCGACCAGGTGCGCGGCCTGGCTGGCGCGGTGCGCGCCGCCCGCAAGGCCGCGGCTTGACCCGGTGCCGCGCCGCACCGGCCCTGCCGCCTTCGCCCGGGCCTGCGAAGCCGGCCCCCATGCAGACCAATCGCCCGGCGGCTGAGGGCACAGACAGATGAACTGGATCTCGGACTGGGCGCTGCCCAAGGTGAAGGCCATCTTCGGGGGAACCCGGGAGGTGCCGGACAATCTCTGGCACAAATGCCCGTCCTGCGAGCAGATGATCTTCCACCGCGACCTCGAGCGGAACCTGCATGTCTGCCCGCATTGCGGCTTCCACATGCGCCTGTCCGCCCAGGCGCGCATCAAGGCGACGCTGGACGAGGGCTGGTCGCGGATCGAGCTGCCGAAGGCGCCCGCCGACCCGCTGCGCTTCCGCGACCAGCGCCGCTACGCCGAACGCCTGAAGGAAGCGCAGCAGAAGGCGGCGATGGACGACGCCGTGCTGGTGGCGCAGGGCAGCATCGAGGGCCGCAAGGCCGTGGTCGCCGCCTTCGAATTCGCCTTCATGGGCGGGTCGATGGGCGCGGGCGTGGGCGAGGCGCTGGTCACCGCCGCGAAGCTCGCCGTGCTGCAGGATGCGCCGCTGGTCGTCTTCACCGCCTCGGGCGGGGCGCGGATGCAGGAAGGCGCGGTCAGCCTGATGCAGATGCCGCGCACCGTCATCGCGACGCGCATGGTGAAGGAAGCCGGCCTGCCCTTCATCGTCGTGCTCTGCGACCCGACCACGGGCGGCGTCACCGCCAGCTTCGCCATGCTGGGCGACATCCAGATCGCCGAGCCGGGCGCGCTGATCGGCTTCGCCGGCGCCCGCGTCATCGAGCAGACGGTGCGCGAGAAGCTGCCTGAGGGCTTCCAGCGCGCCGAATACTTGCTGGAGCACGGCATCCTCGACATGGTGGTGAAGCGCCACGACATGCGCGGCGCGCTGGCCCGGCTGATCTCCCTGCTGCGGGAGCCGATGCCGCTGCCGAGCGTGCCGGCCGAGGCCCCCCCGCCACCGGCCGCGCCGCCGGCCGAGGCCGCGAAGCCGGCATGAGGCAGCCCAGGTGACAGGCCCCCACTCCGCCCCCATCGCGCCGGCGGGGCCGGGGGCGACGGGGCGCAGCGAGGCGATCATCGACCGGCTGCACGGGCTGCACCCGAAGCTGATCGACCTCAGCCTCGGCCGGATGCGCCGCTGCCTCGACGCGCTCGGCAATCCCGAACGGCGGCTGCCGCCGGTGGTGCATGTGGCCGGCACCAACGGCAAGGGCTCCACTTGCGCCTTCCTGCGCGCCATCGGCGAAGCGGCGGGGCTGCGCGTGCATGTCTACACCTCGCCTCACCTGGTGCGCTTCCACGAACGCATCCGCCTGGCCGGGCGGCTGGTGGAGGAGGAGGCGCTGACCGGGGCGCTGGAGCATGTGGAGCGCGTGAATGCCGGCGCCCCGATCACCGTGTTCGAGGTGACGACCGCCGCCGCCTTCCACCTGTTCGCCACCGTCCCGGCCGACCTGCTGGTGCTGGAGGTCGGGCTCGGCGGCCGCTTCGACGCGACCAACGTGGTGGACCGCCCGGCCGCCACCGCCATCACCGGCATCGGCATGGACCACATGGAGTTCCTGGGCGACACGGTGGCGAAGATCGCCTTCGAGAAGGCGGGCATCATCAAGCCCGGCGTGCCCTGCGCCACCGGCCTCCAGCCGCCCGAGGCGCTGGCGACGATCGCCGGGGTCGCGCGCGAAAGGGGCGCCCCGCTGCTGGCGCGGGGCGCGGGGTGGGACGTGGCGCGCCGCGCCGGCGGCGCGCTCGCCTGGCGCGACGCGGACGGCGCGCTGGACCTGCCGCCCCCCGCCCTGCCCGGCGCGCACCAGGCCGACAATGCCGGCATCGCCATCGCCGCGCTGCGCGGCTGGAACCCGCCCTGGCTGACCGCGGAGGCGATCGCCCGCGGGCTGGCCACGGCGGAATGGCCGGCGCGGATGCAGCGGCTGCGCGGCGCGCTGGCGGCGATGCTGCCGCCGGGGTGGGAGCTATGGCTCGATGGCGGGCACAACGCCCCCGCCGGCCTCGTGCTGGCCGAGCACCTGGCCACCGCCTTCGCGGACCGCCCGGCGCATCTGCTGGTCGGCATGAAGGGCGGCAAGCAGGCGCCGGAATTCCTCGGCGCCCTCGCGCCCCACGCCGCCACCATGTGGGCGGTGCAGGAGCCGGGCCAGCACCTCGCCATGCCGGTGGAGGCGATCGTCGCGGCCAGCGGCGGCGCCGCCCGCGCGGGCGGGACGGTGCGCGACGCACTGGCCGCGATCCCGAAGGATGGCCCGCCCGCCCGCGTGCTGATCTGCGGCAGCCTCTACCTCGCGGGGGAGGTGCTGAAGCTCGACGGCTGACGCCGTCGAGCCTTTTCGCGCCCCCAAGCGCCGGGCGCCGGCATCCCCACCGGCTGGGCTGCGCGCCACCTGGCGCGGCGGCCATTCGGCCGCTCGGCCGGCGTGAAGAACGCCGACCGCCATCGGATCACCAGCCACGCTCAGCGGCATGAGGGACGCCGCACGCCGCCCGATCGGGATGCGCGGTGCGCTCCGCCTCCTCGGCGAAGGCGCGCACGATGGCCAGCAGGCGGCGCCGCGAGTCCGCCCCGCGCATGGTGGAGAAGGCCGACAGCAGCTGCGCCATCTCCGCCTCGTCGAGGAGCGGCGGCTCCGCGCCTTCCCCCGCCTCGCCGTCGGGCAGGCCGGCCAGCAGCAGGTCGCTGTGGACGCCGAGCACGCGCACCAGGCGCGGCAGCAGCCGCGCCGGCAGCCGGTTCTGGCCGCGCTCGTATTTCTGCACCTGCTGGTAGGTCACGCCGATCCGCTCGCCGAGCTCGGTCTGCGACAGCCGCCGCAGGCGGCGCAGCTGCCGCAGCCGCGCGCCGAGCCGGAAATCCACGTCGTTGCTCCGGCGTCCCGGGCGCTCCGCGTCGTCGTCGTCGTCCCGCATGGCGCGCGGGTCAGGCCGCGAGGAGGGTCCCGGCCGTGGCGGGGCGGGCCGCGGCGGCCGGGCGGCGGGCCGGCGGCTCCACGCGGTAGCCGACGCCCCAGACGGTCTGGATGATGTCGTCCGCGCCGCGGGCCGCAAGCTTGCGGCGGACGCGGCAGACGAAGACGCGCAGGATGGCGCCGCCCTGTTCGGGGTCGTCGTGCTGCAGGTGCTTGCCGAGCACGTCCTTGCCGAGAGTCACGCCCTGCGCGGACATCAGCGCCTCCAGCACGTTCAGCTCGCAGGGCGTCACCTCCACCGCCGTGCCGTCCACGCTGAGCGTGCCGGCCGAACGGTCGAGCGCCACGTTGCCGCAGCGCAGCACCGGCGCCTTGCGGCGCAGGATACGGCGGCGGATGGCCGCCAGCCGGGCGGGCAGCGTCACGCAGGCGCTCGCGCGCGCCACCAGCGCATCGGCGCCCAGGTTGAACACGTCCCGCTCGATCTCGGCGGTGGCGCCGCGCGCCAGCACCACGATCGGCAGCACCATGTCGGCCCGGCGCAGCGCCCGCAGCAGCGGCAGCGCGTCGCGCAGGTCGGCGCAGTCGATGGCGATGGCGGCGTCGGGGTCGGCCTCCGCCAGCGGCGGCAGCGCCTCCGCGGCGGTCGCAAGGGGGACGAAGCGGGCCTGGATGCCGGCGGGCGCGAGACCCGTTTCGAGCTCGCGGGCGGCGGCGGCGACGTCGGACACGACGAGGAGATGCATCTTGCCTCCGGTGGCTCGGTGCGGGGATGCCGGTCATCGGCTCCGCCCTTGCGGCAAGCTCTACCCCGCCGCGCGGCGCGGGGCCTGTCGGCCTTATTCAGCTTTTGTCGGTGGGGCGGGGTCCGGCCCCGCGGGCGGGGTCAGCCGTGCCTGACCACCAGCATGCCTGCCGCCGCGGCCGTCAGCGGGCGGCCCAGCAGGTAGCCCTGCGCGGCCGCGCAGCCAGCCTCTCGCGCGATGCGAAGCTGGCTCTCGGCCTCGATCCCCTCCACCACCACCTTCAGGCCGAGGGCGTGGATGGTGGCGGCCAGCCCGGTGAACAGCCGCCTCTCCCGCGGGGCGGTGCCGATGCCGGCGACGAGCGAGCGGTCGAGCTTCACGGTGTCCACCCGCAGGCTGCCGAGCACGCCGAGCGAGGAATGGCCCGCCCCGAAATCGTCGAGCGCGACCTGCACGCCCATGGCCTGCAGCGCCGCCACCGCGGCCGGCGCCTTGGGCCCGAGCGCGACGCTCTCTGTCACCTCCGCGACCAGCGCGCCGTGCGGCAGGCGGTGGGCGGCGAGCGCGGCGGCGAACATGCCGGGCACGTCCGCATCGGCGATCTGCCGGCCGGAGATGTTGACGCTCACCTGCAGCGGCCGCGTGGTCGCGGCGCGCCAGGCGGCCACCTGCCGCGCCGCGCCCTCCAGCGCCCAGGCGCCGAGATCCAGGATGGCGGGCCCGTCCTCGGCGATCGGGATGAATTCCCCCGGCGACACCGGGCCGAGCACGGGGTGGCGCCAGCGCAGCAGGGCCTCGAAGCCGAGCAGGGACCGGTCGGCGATGCGGAACAGCGGCTGGAAGTGCAGCTCCACCTGGTTCCGCTCGATCGCGTGCTGCAATTCGCGCTGGAGCACCAGCCGGCGTTCCGCCGCTTCCTGGAGCGCGGGCGCGAACATCACGCAGCGCGCCCCGCCCTGCCGCCGCGCCGCGCTCGCCGCCAGCGCCGCGGCGTCGTCCAGCGCGGTGCGCCCGACCCCCGCGGCATGCGCCACGCCGACGCTGGCGGTCAACCGGAAGCCGTCCCCGCCGAGGTTGATCGGCCGTTCCAGCAGGGCGCGCATCGCCTCGGCCTTGGCGAGCAGCGCCGCGGCGCCGCCGCCCTCGACCGCGATGGCGGCGAATTCGTCGCTGCCGGTGCGGGCGACCAGCCAGCCCGCGCCGGCCGCATCGCGCAGGCGCCGGCCGACCTCCGCCAGCACCGCATCGCCCACATGGCTGCCGGAGGCCTCGTTCAGCGCGCCGAAATGGTCGATGTCGAAGGCGATCACCCCGGCCCGCGCCAGGCCGTCCGGCCCGGCGCCCGCGGCGGCGAGGTGGCCGAGGAAGGCGGCGCGGTCGGGCAGGCCGGTGACGGGGTCCACCGTCATCCCGGCATCCTGGCAGGCGCGGGCGGCGGCGATGCGGATCGCCTCCCGCGCTTCCCGCCGGCGGGCCATCGCGCGCGCCAGCGCCCGCTGGACCACCGCCGTCATCTCCTCCAGCGCGAAGGGCTTTCGGACGAAGTCGAAGGCCCCCGCCCGGACGGCCGCGACCGCGTCCTCGATGGTGGCGTGGCCGGTCATCACCACCGTCTCGACCGCCTGGACGGGCGGGCGGTTCATCACCAGGCGCCGCACCAGGGACAGGCCGTCCTCGCCCGGCATGCGGATGTCGGTGACGACCACGCCGATGCCGTCGCCATCGGCCAGCGCGGCCTCGGCCGAGACGGCGGAACTCGCCATCGTCACCCGCATCCCCGCCTCCTCCAGCCCGAAGGCCAGCTCCTCGGCGATGCACAGTTCGTCGTCCACCACCAGCACGGCGGGCAGGTCGGCGATGGCGGGGCTCGGCCCGGCGTCCGGCATCATGTCGTCCTTGTCCACGCGGCGCGGCCACGACCGGCGGCCCTGCGCGGCGGGAAGGTGGCCCGGAAGTCTGACGCGCAAGTTAGCGCCCCGTCCGCGGCGACGGAATTGCGGAAGTTGCGGGGCCACCGCCCGGCAAGGGGGTCGCACAGCGCGACGCAACCCCCGCGAGCGGTCCGCGCCACCCTCTCGCGCCCCGGTTTTGTCGGGAAATGTCCGAATGCCACCCGCGTAGATTGCGCTGGATGGAAAACCGACGAAAGTCTACAACCACACGGAAACGTGAATGACGCCGCACTCGAGAGGAGGGTGCACCGATGTCGCTCAGCGCACTTGACCACAGGCAGGCCGAGATCGAGGGGCCGGAGCGTCAGGTGCTGATCGTCGAGGATGACGAGTCCCTCGCCGAGGAGATGGCGATCACCCTGACGGATTATGGACTGCTCGCCCGCCAGGCGCATAGCTGGGACGCCGCGCTGTCCGCCGTGGCGACGGCGGAGCCGGACCTCATCGTGCTCGACCAGCGGCTGGGCCGCGTGGACACGCTGCCGCGCATCTCGGAGCTGCGGGGCCTGACCGGGGTTCCCATCGTGGTGCTCACCGGCAACCGGGTGGAGACGGACCGCATCGTCGCGCTCGAGATCGGCGCCGACGACTTCGTGCTGAAGCCGATCTCCGGGCGGGAGCTGGTGGCCCGCATCCGCGCGCATCTGCGCCGCGCCACCGCGCTGTCCCGTCCCGCCGTGCCGCCGCCCCTGCCGGCGCCGCCCGCCGCCTCCGCCGACCAGGGCTGGCACCTCTCCCGCTCCGGCCGGGAACTGCGCCGCCCCGACGGGTCCCCGGTGCCGCTGACGGCGGCCGAGTTCGACCTGCTCGCCCTGTTGGCGGAACTGCCGGGCCGCCCGGTGGACCGCGACACGCTGAGCCAGCGCGTGCTCCGCCGCGGCTGGCGGCCGGATGACCGGGCGCTCGACAACCTGGTGATGCAGCTGCGTCGCAAGGTGGGGGAGGGCGGCGAGCGGATGATCGCGGCGGTGCGCAGCCAGGGCTACGCCTTCACCGGCTTCCCGAGGACTTGACGCGCCGCGCGACAGCGTGTCCCGGCCACCCCCCACGGGGCACTGCAAGCCGCCCGGTTCCATGCCATCAGCCGCGCCGGGCCGCGGCGCGGATCGGCGGCGGGATGGCGATGGGGTGAGGGGCGACGCGGCGGTGCCGGACGGGGGCGATGCAGACCGGGGGTGAGCACCCGCGCGCGCCGGGCTGGCTGGCCGCGCTCGGCCTTGCCGCCGTCATGGTCGCCGCGGGCGAGGCGCTGGTCGCGCGGGTCGGCCCGGACGGGGCGGTGGCGCTGCGCGGCGGCGCCGCCGCCGCCGCCGTCCTCGCGGGCGGTCTGCTGGCCGCCCTGCTGTCCGCGCGGGCGGAGCTGCGCGCCGCGCGCGGCGCGCTGGACCGCGCCGAGGCCGGGGCCCGCCTGGCGCAGGCCGCCGAGGCGGATGCGCAGCGCCGCGTCGCCGCCCTGCCCTTCGTGGTCTATGGCGGCGTGGCGCGGCGCGACGGCACCTTCGCCTTCGCTCATGTCGGCGACAACGCGCCCGCGATCCTGGGCTGGGACGCGGAGGCGCTGCTGCGGGGCGGCGACTGGCGGCCGCTGATGGCCGCGCCGGACGCCGCGCGCCAGGCGACCTTCCTGGAGGAGGCGCTGGCAGCCGGCGGGGGGCGGCGGGAGTTCCGGCTGCGGCGGCCGGAAGGGGGCTGGATCTGGGTGCGCGACAGCCTGCGCGTGCTGGAGCCCCGCGCCGACGGCTCGGCCGAGATGGTGGGCTGCGTCGCCGACCTCTCGGAGGAGAGGACGGTCCAGGCCGGGGCGCAGGAGAATGCCCGCCTCGCCGCGCTCGGCGAGATGGCGACGGGCCTCGCGCATGAGCTGAACCAGCCGCTGGCGGTGATGTCGCTGGCCGCCGAGAACGCCATGCGCGCGCTGCAGCGGCGCGGCCCGGCGGCGCTGCCCGACGTGCAGGAACGGCTCGGCCGCATCAGCCAGCAGGCCCGCCGCGCGCGCGACATCGTGGAGCACCTGCGCGCCTTCGGCCATCCGGCCGAGGGCGCGCTGGAGCCCGTGCCGCCCGGCTCCGCGGTGGAAGGCGCGGTCCTGCTGACCAACGCCGCGCTGCGGGCCGCCGGCATCGCGGTGACGGTCGACCTGCCGCACGACCTGCCGCGCGTGATGGCCCGGCTGACGGCGCTGGAACAGGCGCTGGTCAACCTGCTGCTGAACGCCCGCGACGCGATCGAGCAGCGCCGGGGCGAGGGGACGCCTCCGGGGCAGGTGCGGATCGCCGCGCGGCGGCAGGGCGGGCGGGTGCTGCTGACGGTCGCCGACAATGGCGGCGGCATCCCGGAGACGGCGATGGACCGCCTGTTCGAGCCCTTCTTCACCACCAAGCCGCCGGGGCAGGGCACCGGGCTCGGCCTGCCCGCGGTCCATGCCGCGATGCGGTCCTTCGGCGGGACGGTGGCGGCGGCGAATTCGGACGAAGGGGCGGTCTTCACCCTGTCCTTCGAGGCCGCGGGCGAAGGCCGCCCCGCCGACATCTG
>NZ_JBNXUO010000021.1:0-83233 GCF_050563535.1 Falsiroseomonas sp. CW058 | reverse complement strand
AACGGTTTAGCAATCCGTCGCCTTATGTGCCGCAACGCCGGAAAGCCAGGATTTTCCTTGGTATCCCGCTTTCGTGGGCACACCGAAAAGCGCGAACAGGACGCGAACACGCGCATCGCGGTGACACACGGGGGAGCACAGCAATGAGCCATCGAGAGGCCCTCCTTGGGGGCGTCGACGCGCGCCCTATCCGAGGCATTCTTGCGGAGATGGACGAGATGCGGGCCGCGCTGATCGCGCTGCTTGATGCGGTCAACGTGACGACGAAGGCGCGCAAGCGCAGGTCTGGCGACGGTCCTGTCTGGTTGTGGGCTGGCCGCCCCATCGAAGATCTTGGCTACGCAGACCTTCAGGCCGCAGCCATCGAGGCGAGCGCCTTCATTTCAACGGAAGGGGAATCCAGGCGATGACGGAAGAGAGCGGCAACGCCGCGCATATCTACGCCGACGGGGCGGACGCGCGACTTGCGTCGGAAACGATTAAGCCCAGCCGGTTTCGGCCGCGCTACCGACGGGCCGGCCCTGACGAGCTGGCCCTTCATGATGAGATAAAGGGGAAGGCCGCCGAGCTTGAAGCGCTCTTTCTCAGCATCCCGCGCGCACGTTCGGCGTCCGGGTTGGGCGTCTCGGCCTCGATGCGCGAGGAGGCAATTGCCATGACGAAGCTTGAGGAGGCGGTGATGTGGGCCATCAAGGGCCTGTTCGCGTGAGGTCGGCGCCCAATCGCTGGGAGATCAGCGATCTCGCCAGCTACATCGAAAATGGTCCACTTGTCAGGGTTCGCGGAGCTTACCGCCCCGCGCGCCCCCTTGGTCGCTTCGACATCATCAGTCGGCTGAAGCTCGCCGCTGCCGTCCTCATGGGGCGCGCGGACGCCCTTTTCTGGGACGGACAAAACCCTAGAGGTGGCACATGAACCTCGGAGAGGTCAGCGAGGGAATTAGCATCCTTCGCGGCTATTTCGATGAGCCTGACGGCCACCACATCGGAGCCGAGCACGACCAGATATTCATATTTCGGACCGACCGACCCGTATCTGAGGGCGATGTGGCGAGGCTGCGTGATCTTGGGTGGTTTCAGCCGGACATAGAGGAGGACGCCCCCTATGATCCCGAGGAGCCCTGGTGCGCCTTCGTCTGATGGTCTTGCCCATCGCGCGAGCGATTTCCGCCACATGATGGGCAAAGGCAGATAAATCAATCACATAAAAACCCCCGAAGGGTCTTCCTTCGGGGGTTTTGTTAGTCGCCAAGACAGGCCCCTATGGCGATGAATTGGCCGCTTGGGCGTCGTCGCGCCCCGCCTTCCATGCAGCGAGGGCAGCGACCTGATCGCGGCCGGGGCGCTGCACCCCGAGCTTCCCCCGCCGGTAGTGGTCGTGCAGGTAGCTGCTGCGGCACTCGGGCGGATCGCCACGGAACAGATCATAGACCTGGGCGGCCCGCTCTGCGGGGGTCTGCTCCATGGCCTGTCTCCTTGCGGTTTGATGCGCGGGCCGGCGGTCTGGTTGTCCGGAGCGGCTGACTAGGGGGCGCCCAACCCGCCGCCAGCCTCCCAGATCGCCGCCCGAACCCACCAGCCTGGGTCGCGGCCGGCGCAAGTTCGTGGTTTGTGGGCTCAGTCGCGCTCGACGAGCGTGCGGTCTATTTCCGCGATCCGGTCGCGCACCCTGCCATCTCGGAAGGCGTTGCCCTCGAAGCTGTGCATGAGGCGCCACATCTCATCCAGCAGCCGCTCGCGGAAGGGATCGCTGTTCTCATAGGGGTCGGCATCGCCCTTCCCTTCTGTGGCCCTGATAGACGCCTCGGCGGCCAAATCCAGGATATGAGACTTCAGGACCTCATCCACTCGACGCCCCCCTCCTCCATGATCGTCTTCGCGGCCGCCTCCGATTCAGCCCATTCGGCTCGAAGCTCCCCCCTTGAGAAGACGCGAGCAATTCCCGCCTGAACCATGAGGGCGGCGCACTGCGCGCAGGGAGGGTGCGTCACATATGCGGTGCAGCCGCTGAGGGAAACGCCGGCCCTCGCCGCAGCCGCGATGGCGTTCGCTTCCGCGTGGACCACAAGGAGGTGCTTCGTCGGGCGGTGTGTGAGGCGATCATCTGAGTCGTTCACCCCGCGCGGGAATCCGTTGTAGCCGGTCGCCATGATGCGGCGGTCGTCGTCCACAACGACGCACCCAACCTTCGTCGACGGGTCCTTGCTCCACGAGGCCACGCTCTCCGCGACACCAAAGAGACGGCCCTGCCAGCGCGCATCAGGCACCCGCTACCTCCGTGACCGCGGACATGCCCGTGCTTCCGAAGCCGCTGCTGCCGCGAACGGTCGCATCGAGGCGGTCCACCTCCATCACCGGCATGACGGCGACGCGCTCCAGGATGATCTGCGCGATCCGGTCCCCGTGACCAATTGTCAGAGGCTCCGATCCGGAGTTGTGGAGGATGACCTTGATCTCACCGCGGTAGTCTGGGTCGATGACGCCTCCGAACACATCGACGCCGGCCTTCAGCGCGAGGCCGGAGCGCGGCGCGATGCGCCCGTAGAGACCCTCCGGGATCGCCACCGCGATTCCTGTTGGGATTGCGGCCCGCCCGCGCGGATGGATCGTCACCTCTCCCGCCTCTTGCAGGTCTGCGCATAGGTCATATCCAACAGCACCAGCGCTGCCCCGAGAGGGAATGGCGGCGGATGTGGTCAACCTCATGACGGCAAGCGTCGCGTCATTCACTTGGCATTCTCCATTGTGATGGGCTTAATATGTGGCCATCGATGGGGACAAAATCCAGCCACCTAAAACCGCGCGAAACCGAGCGGCGGCGTCGTGGCGGCCGGGCCAGTATGGCGCGATGGCCCACAGGCCGAGGCGGCCTCATCGGTCCCTCTCCGCGTGAATTCGAGCGGCCAGCCGCTCCATTCCCTCGCGTGCCTCGCGCCCCACCCTGGTCAGGGCCTTCCGCAATCCGTCGATCTCCTCAACGAGGCGGTGAACGTCGATGTCGGCAATCGTGCGGCCATCGGCGAGGCGTTGCCGCACGATCTCGACGGTATCACTCGTCGCACCCATCGCTTCACCCATCTTCGTCAGCGCCCATCCCTCGGCCTCCAGCGCCTCGATGATCCGCCGCGCGTTGCGGCGGCTGTGCGGGCTCGGACCGCCCATGTAGACGCTCGGGTGGTCGAGCACGGAGGCGATCAACCAAAGAGCCGGGTGCGTCTCATCGGCCAGATCAATCGACATGGCTGCCGGCCTCCTTGGCAAGCGCGTCGAGATCGGCCAGCACAGCCAGCCATCCCCGCTCATCGTGGCGGTCGCCCAGCGCGCCATCCCGGTTGGCCGCCTCTCGCAGATCGCGGCGGATCACGTCGCGCACCCACGCGGAGCGAGCGCCCCACTCGCGCGCCCATCGCTGGCCGTCGCCCACGATGTAGCTGCGGCGACCAATGGTGTAGCGGATCGCGCAGAGCGCCATGCTCTCCGCATCGCGGGGGTCCGCCTCGATCATCTCGGAATGGCCGTAGCTGCTTGGGGTCACTTCATGCTCGCTCATGCTTCGTGTCTCCACACTACGCCGCGGCCCGCCCGGCAGGCTGCGCGGAACCTGTCCCATTGCACGCGCATGAAGCGCTGGCGTCGCGCTATGCGGGCAACAAAGCGATGCGCTTGCCCGGCGCCCTCCCGAGGGCGCGGCTGGTTGAATTGCCGCGCTTGGGAGGGCGTCGCTGGCGCGGAGGTGGACGCATAGGACAGCCGGGCGCGGAAGCGTGTCGTCTGCTCACAGTTTGTCATGATTGGCTTCCGTGTGTCTCAGCACCAGCGCCAGAATTTTCGCGGCCTCGCCGCGATACCATAGCGCAGGACCGACGCGGCCGGGGCCGTGGCGCCCCCAATCCACAAATGAGCCGTCCGGCTGTCGTTGCAGCCAGATGTGGCGCAGGGCGGTCGATTGCTGTGACGAATTAGGCATGGCGACCACCCATCTCGATCCAGGCTCCTGCTGATCGAGGTAGCCGCACGCCTCGGCTTCGGCCTCGGACGGCTTGGCCTGTAGTCGCTCGATCTTGTTGGCGGTGTCGCGCAGGTCGCTCGCGTCCACAAACTCGATCTGGCCGTGCGCTTCCGGATTGCCGTCGAGGCAGTCGCGTAGCGCGAATGCGATGTTGGTGGCTTCTGCTCGGTCGCTCATTTGGCAATCTCCCGAACGGCGTCTCGCAGCAGATCATCCGGGATGGGGAACAGGTTGACGGAATGCACCAACCACCCCGGCTTCTGCTCCTGCATCCATCGCACATGGTTGCCCCTTGCCGCGTCCTCGCTCGGCGCGAGCAGGCAGCCGGACAGCACTTCACTGGCGTTGCCGGACTGCACGACGCCGGTAAGAACGTAGAGGCGCCGACGAACCGTGGTTTCTCGGATCGTGTCACACATCGCACAACCTCACTGATAACCCAGGGCGACGAACCGGCGACCCACGCATCGAGGGCGGCCGCCAACACCACGCGCACCGCTGGCATTTCTGGACAAGGTTCGGCTGCATCAGCGCCTCGCCGCCGCACTCCGGGCAGGGCAGGCAAGCCGCGACTTCGTGTCGGCTCATCGCGGCGGCTCCGGCAGGGGCATCCAGTGGGTTGGTTCGCATAGGTCGAAATCTTCGACGCCCTGATCGGCAAGGCACCAGCCGGTGATCGGAATGTGGCTTGTCCTGCCCCATCGGATCAGCCGCACCTCGCCACCCACAACACCAAGATGCGGCGGGCCGCAGTGCGGCCCTTTCGGCGCCGTCGCGATGTGCTGCCAGGCCGTCTGATTTTGCGCCGCCTTAGTCATCGGCCAACATCTCCCTCAGCTTGCCGAGAACGCGCCCGGTCGCGCGCTCCCATCCGATGATTTTCTGGCGATCCTGCGCGTAGTAGTAGCCGTCAGGCGCAGCCTGCACCGCCTCGACCGCGGCGATTGCGTCCTCCAGCGCCGCGCGGCGCAACATTCGCGGGTCGGTCGTCTTTGCTGCGTCTGCCACGTCAGCCTCCCGTCAGCGGGGCAAGCGCGCGCTTGGCGTGCCGCACCAGGTCCTCCTTCGAGGACATGGGCGCATCAGCAATGTCAGCCAGCGCCGCTCGCAGGCGCCGGATTTCGGCTTCCAGCACACCTTCGCGGATGGGCGAGAAGCCCGTCCCAATTTGCACAGGCTGATCATTCGGCATGGGGTAGCTCCGGCGGCGTGAGCGGGAGGAACCGGCGCGCGGTGTCGTCATCCTGCACGCGCCCATGGTCGCCGTAGCCGACCGCCTCGAAGGCCGGACCGTCATCGGTCGGATAGACCTCGGCCAGCACGACGCGCCGCTCGGTCTTGCCCGTGTAGCCGCCAACCGTGCGGCCATCATCGCCGGCATCGCACCACGTCTCGGGGCGCTCGACCTCGATCCAGAACAGCCCTGTCGGCGGGGCGGCATAGTCGAATGCCTGCCAAAGTGTCGTCTTGTGCTCACTCACCGCGCCCACCTCCTGGCAGACGGGAGGCCGAAGTAATCACCTACGTCCTCGATCATGCATTCGCGGGTCAGCACCTCGGGGATCGCCATGACGGACGCCCGGACGCCGCTGGAGGTGATGCCTGACGCGTGCGAGACGTTCTCGACTTCGATCAGGCTTTCGGTCCAAGAACCGTCTGGTTGCTGCCCGCCCAGGCACACCGCAAGCACGCGCCAGCGGTGGGTCACGTTGGGGAAGAGCAGGCATTGCCAGCGCAGCACGTCGCCTGGCTGTAGCTGGCGGAACGGGATCGGCGGGGGCGTATTGCTCATCGCTTGTCCTCGATCATGTCGGCAACCTGCACCGCCGCCCCGAGGTAGCCGTCTATGCCCGGCGAGCGGAGGAAGGCGATCACGGCGTTCTGCGCGGTCAGGCGGTCCAGATCGCTGACGCGCCGCTTGCCCATGTCGAGGATCGCGACCCGACGCGCGGCAGCTTCGAGTGCGTCGGCGATCGGGGTGGTTTCAGGCTTCGCTTGCATGGGCCGCCTCCGGCAGATGGTTGACGTACGGCAGCGGCGACCAGTGGGTGAAGTAGTCCGGCCACGCCTCCGCGTCTTCAAGCTCGCCATCGTCGCGCGCCACTATGGGCGCCTCGCAGATGCGGCCGTGCTGGTCGAGGTGGTGCCACAGCACCGGGCCGTGGTCCTCGTGCCATTCGGCGCGGGGCCGCAGCGTGGCGAGGCGCGACAACTCGCGCGCCGCATCGGTCGTCTTGTGCTCGCTCATGGCAGGTATCCCGCTGCCACCAGCAGCACGCCCGGCAGCAGCGTAATCGCAAGCATTACCACGTCGGCCTTCCAGCCGTGCAGCGTGACATGCCGGCGCCGGGTGCCGATCACCAGCCGAGATGGAATGGTGGTTTCCTGCGTCACTTACCCGCCCTCCGAAATGTGCCGGCGAGAATGGCCGCAGCCGTGTCCCGCATCTCGCAGGCGAGGCGGGTGTCGTCGTCCACCAGATCACGCAGTCCCTCGCGCAGCCGCTCGTTTTCGAGACGCAGCTTCGCCAGCGCCGATGCGGCGTCCGCCCGCGCGCGCGCGAGCAGATCAGACGCAATCATCTCGGCTGGGCGGTAGCCGTAGAAGGTCGTATCGCGGACGGGATCAGACATGGGGCGTGTCATCCGGGGGCTGCCAGCCTTCTGGCAGGGGGCGCCATCCCTGCGGCAGAAATGAGCCGATCTTGCCGTCGCTGGGGTAGATCGCCCACCACATCGGCCCGCTCCCGAACAGCGCGTCGCCTACGGCCGCCGACAGCGGATCGGCCGCGCGCAGCGCCCTGCATCGCATCGGCATGGCGCGCCCGACAGGGCTAAGGCCCTCAATCCACCGGCCGTCAGTCGGCGCCGTCTCCATCGGCTGCCAATCTGTGGTTTGGTCACTCATCTGCGCCGACCTCCTTGCACGCAATGCCGCCCATGTTGCGGCGGCTGACCGCAACCTCGCGATAGACCCGCACGACGCGCAGCGTCCCGCCGTCGAGCGTTCGCGCGCCGTCGAGCTTGGGCAGCCGATTGGCGCCGGGCGGATAGGTCAGGCCGCCCAGGCACTCGCCGGGATGCGCGTCGTCGGGCCGGGTCGGATTTTGCTCACCACTCGTCGTCATCGTCATCCTCCTGGTGGCAGGCGCACTCGCACGGCTCGGTCGGATCGTCGCAGTAGCGGTCGCGCCCGTAGCGGATCGCGATGCAGGTCCGCGCGTCGCTGCTGGGGCAGGCGCAGCCGAACGCCGGCCGAGGCGCCTCCGGGGTGGTGGTCTTTGCTTCATCTGTCATCGCGGCTTCGGAAGATAGAACGCTGCCGGGCTTACGCCCTCGACCCAACCGACACAGCTTTCGCCGTCAACATCCACCCACGCACGGGCAGCCGATGCCCACTTCGCATCCACCTCGAAATAGCGGTCGCCGTGCCAGATGCGGGCGCGGATAGTGCCTCGCTTCGGCGCCTCCGCTATGGGGCGCCAATCTGTGGTTTGCTGCGTCACTTGCTGGCCTCCATCATTTCGGGATGCATGGCCGCGTCTCGCAGGCGGCGCGCAATGTCCTGCCCGCCTTTCAGCGCCTCGACCTCGTGAGCCAGGCGCACCACCTCGGCACGCAGCCTGACAAGCGCGGCGCGCGTGGCCGGCAGGCGCCAATCTGTCGTCTGCTGCTCAGGCATTGGCCCTGACCTCCCGGCGGATTTGGTCGGCTACATCCGCTGCCTGCTTGAACGCCGAGCGGGCAGCGCGCTGCTCCTTGTTATTCCTGATCCCGTCTGGCGCCGCCTTAGCGGCGAGGTAGTCCAGCCGGTGCGCGATCACGCGCAGCGCGGCACGCATCCCCGCCGCCTTGTCTTCGCTGACCGGGCACCCTGCGGCGAGGTCTTCGAGGATTGGCGGGAAGCCGGGCCAATCTGTCGTATTGTGTTCGCTCACCGGAATTGCACCTTTCTTGATCCGCAGGACGGGCACGGGCGGGGCCGCGCTTTCAGCCGCCGCCCCTTCCATCCGCACAGGTCGCACTCCACCGGGCGGGGTTCGCTGGCGATGCCGAGCCGTTCGACGCGCAGCCGCTCGCCGCTGGCGGGCGGCTCGGCGGGGGTGGTCTTTGCTTCGTCTGCCATGTCAGCCCTTCCAATCCGGGCAGATGTCGTTCGGGTCGCCGCCTGCCGCCCTGTAGCCGGCGATGTAGTCTCCAATGTCCATCAGCCGCTTCTGAGCGCCGCAATGGGCGCATTGATACTTGACGCCCATCGCGTAGGGGCCGGCGCCGATCTCGAAGCGATGCTTCGGGCACGCCCGCTCGCGAGCCACCCGCGCCTGGATTTCCGCGAGGTCGATGCCCGACCGCGCGGCGAAGCCCTCCATGCGCTTCTGGAAGGTCGTCTTCTGCTCAGTTGCCATTGTAGACACACCTCCATTCGATCAGATGGGTGTTGCGCCACTCGCGCTGGCTTCGCCGCCAGCGATCCTCATACTGCGCGCCCACCAGCCGGCAGACCGCCTCGCTCGCGAAGGGCACGACGGCTGGGGCGGCAACACCCCCGGTGCTGCCATGAGCGCCCGTCCACACCATCAGCAGCAGCCACGCCCCGCTCATCGCAGAGCCGCCCAGGCGACTGCGATCGCCGCCGCAAGGGCGATCAGAAAGCCATCTCCCATTTGACATCTCCTATCGCCCACCCAACCCGGCAGGCGGCTCGATCAACCCATGCACGACGATGCTGCACATCAGGCCGGCTTCGTCAGGGGCTCATAGGATGTCACCCCTCGAAACGACGAGCGGTCCCAGACCACCCAGGAAACCTCCATGGTTGGCGCGCCAAGACCCAAAAAGTCGGGCCTCCATAGAAGGGGATGAATGGCGCTCGGCTGATGGGACAGGAAAAGCGGTCGGCGTCTCGCGGCTTGCCAGAATGTGCTCTTCAGAAGAAAGGCCACGAAGCATGGCCTGTATGACATCGCGTGCTCGATCATCTGTGGCGCAAGATTGAACGGAGGATTGGTTATGATGGCATCAACCCTGCCGTGCTCAGCCGCAAACCTCAAATCCCCCGGAGGAGAGTCGGACAGAAAATCGCAGCGGACGACGTCATCTCGGCGCGGCTGGATGTCGGAGCCGACGACGCCCCATCGCGACCCGATCTCGCGAAGAACGTCAAGCATCGCTCCGTCTCCGGCGCAGGGCTCCCATATCTCGTAGCTTCCCAGCCAGTCATATCGACGGACGAGAGCGCGCGTTACGTCGGGCGGGGTCGGGTAGCTGTCGTTCGCCTGACGGCCGCGCGTCGCCGCCGGGTTGCCGCCCGCCATCATCGATCCAAGCCCCACGGCTAGACCCCCGCCAGAACGAGAGCGTCGGTGGGTCTGGTTGCCGCGACATACAGCATTTGTTGGCACTCCAATGGATTGTCGCTTGCGCGCCGCCTAATATCCGGCACGTCAACGAAGACGTTCCTCATGGTGCTCCCCTGGCTCTTGTGGACGGTGAGAGCGTAGACCGACTGCATGTCGGCCATTGACGACTTGAGGCGATGGAGGTCCTTCCATCTCTCCTTGTCGCCCTCGGCGGCCTCTGCGGCTATGCGGTCCAGTGACCCCCTGAGGGCCTCGGCGTCGCGCGGAAGGTGGACGTCGAACATGCCCTCATGGCCATCCCTTCGAAGGGAGATGCGCCACGACGGAATTGCCGCGACCCAGCCCTCCGACCGATAGGAGGGGTCCAAGCCATATCGGAACATGTCCGCGCCGATGCTGTGAACGGTCGCCTCTTCGTTGTTGTTGAACAGGACGACATCGTCGAGCATCACGGGCGCGCGGAACAGCGCCCTCTCGCCCGGCATGAAGGGGGTCGGTATCCTGTCGCCGTATCGCCACCGGCGCACCCGAGCATTGATCTCGGCCACCCTGCTGTTGGTCCACGCAAGGTATCGGAAGCTGTCCGGCTTCTCGTCGAATTCGGGCGACGTGAAGGCCTTCCGAAGCCACGCATCAAGGCGGCCGCCAGGGAGATAAACCCCGAGCGGCGGCGCCTTTCGAGGCCTGCACCAACTCCAGTCGATCGGCCCTCCCTGGGTCCTGCGGATCTCATGCGCGGCATCAAGGACGGGATTGTCCGCGGATTGGCGGACAATCGTCTCCAGGTGGCTTCGAGACCTCGTCGAGAAGGACTGACTCTCCGTCTCTCCGACCGGTGGGAGCTGCGCGGGGTCGCCAACAAACAGGACAAAGGCGCGCGACGCATATCGGCGGATATGCGCCATCAGGTCGGCGCCCAGCATGCTGCACTCATCGATGATGATGACGTCGAAATCCACCGGAGGCGCATGTCTGTCGCGCACGAAGACCTGCCTCTCCTCCTCGATCTTGGGTCGAAGCCCGAGGAGGCTCTGAATGGTTCGGCACTCAACATCGATGCCGGCCTCCCCGGCCTTCCTGGCCAGCACGGAGACGGCCTTGTGCGTTGGTGCCGTCAGCACGACGGACTTCCTCTGCTCGCACGCCTCCTTGAGGAGGCTCATGATGAGGGTCGTCTTCCCGCTTCCCGCATAGCCGGTCAGCAGATGGCGCGAACGCGGAGACATTGCGCGCATGATCTCTGCCGCCGCCCTCGACTGATCGGCGTTCAATTCAGTCATTGGCGGGGCGCCGGGAGGACGCGCTTGCGGGATCCCCGGAGAGGGCCTGCTCCAGCAGGATGCGAACCGCCTCGGACCGCGTCGAGATGCGCCCCTCAAAGCGGAAGTCGTCGATGCGGACAAGCAGGCTTGGCTCGATCGGCGTGATCAGGCGGTGGGTCTTGTGTTCGCTCATGGTCACACACATATGGTTATCATGCCGCGCACCTCAAGCATGGCACATAACTATTCGATAGGGCGCCGACGAGGGTCGGCCCACAAGAGGAGCAGAGGGCTTGTGAGCGAAGAAGAGGACCGAAGTGACGTCGGCGGGGTCGCGGGCGAGCGGCTGCGCTCGATCGTGGAGCGGATCGAGCGCCTGGAGGAGGAGCGCAAGGCGCTCGCCTCCGACATCAAGGACATCTTCGCCGAGGCGAAGTCCGCCGGCTTCGACACTCGCGTCGTCCGACAGATCATCGCCATCCGCAAGAAGGAGCCCGCCGAGGTGGAGGAACAGCAGTCGCTGCTCGACCTCTACATGCGCGCGCTTGGGATGTGAGGCAGATCAAGGGGCCGCAGGCACGGCCGAGGCGCATCGCAGCAGGCGAAGAGAGGCCGATGATACGGCCGGCTGATCGGCTTCGAGCGAACATACAGCAGTCAACTGAAGGAGGCCCGCTTTGGCCGGAGTGAACAAGGTCATTCTCGTTGGCCGCCTCGGGCGCGATCCCGAGGTGCGCAATTTCCAGAACGGCAACCGGGTGGTGAACCTGCGGCTTGCGACCTCCGAACGTTACAAGGACCGCGAGGGCAACATGCAGGAGCGGACCGAGTGGCACTCGGTCGCGATCTTCAACGAGAAGCTCGGCGAGATCGCGGAGAAATACCTGCGGAAGGGGTCCGAGGTCTACATCGAGGGTCAGCTCGAAACCCGGAAGTGGCAGGACCAGTCCGGCCAGGACCGCTACACGACGGAGATCGTGCTGCGGCAGTTCCGCGGCGAGATCTCGCTGCTCGGCGGGAGGTCGGATGGCACTGGCGGCGACGCGGGCGCAGAGCGCGGCGCGCCTTCGGGCGGCCAGAGGCGCAGCTCCGCCCCCAACGGAGGCGGGACGCGGCGGGAGGAGGCCGAGCTGGACGACGAGATCCCCTTCTGAGGCGGACGCGAACGCATGCGGAAGACGAGGCAGAGTCTCGGAGGTTGACGCCATGAAGACCATCGACATCAGGGAGCGCGGCCCGATGCGCCTCTTCACCTTCACGGACGGCGAGCACACGCCTGCCAACAAGTTGGCTGGCGCGGTGCAGGCCACCGGCATCCTCGAAGCGAGCTACCACGACCGCGCCGGGTGGCTCTCCATCCACGCCGACGAGATCGTGCCGCACGGCAAGGGCGAGCGGACCAACCGGGTGTGGATCACGCTTCAGGAGCAGCACGCCCGCGCCTTCTACGACTTCCTTCATGCCTGCTACGGCACCAAGCAGGACGCGGGCGGGGATGCGTTGTGACGATCCCCAGGGAATGCCCAACCCAGGAGGACATCGCGACGCGATGGGCGCGTCAGGTGAGATGCCGACAGACACCATGCGGGACGACGCGCGGCATGCGGTGCGCGAGCCCGGCGGGATTCCTTCGGAGGAACGGAGGGCTTCGCCTTCAAGGCAGGCTGGGGTTGCGCAGATGCCGGACATCCTACCCGCAGTCGCGGTCGCGCCGCGCGCGACGGTTCGGCGCGCGCGCCGGAGTGGCCGCGATCGGGCGGTCAGAGATCGCCGCGCCACCCGCTCGATCGACCGGGGCGCCGCAGCGTGAGGCTGATTGTGTGCGGCGGAGCCGACTACTCCCGGCGCGACTTCATCTGGACATGCCTTGACCGCGTCCATCGCAAGCACACCATCTCAACCCTTCTTCGCGAAGACGATGGGGGCGCAAGCGAGATCGCCGGCCAATGGGCGATCTCGCGCCTTGTTGGCTCAACCACCTACGCAAGAGACCGCCGGATACCTGGATCCGCGGACCCGATCGACGCAATTCTTGCCGACGGACGCGCAGAGACGATGGTCGCCTTTCCTGGCGGCGAGCGGATCGATGAATTCGTGAGGCGCGCCCTTGAGGCTGGAATCAAGGTGTGGAGGCCAGGGGAATGATCAGGCATGGGTCCGCCCCATTCCTGGAGTGCAGCACGCGCGGAGACCGGCGATTCAGCGCCCTCTGCGCCCGCATCAGGGCGCGCGGCAACCGGACGATCGAGGAGATCTACCAGTCATCCAAGGTCTTCGAGGACGGATCGACGGGGCTCGAATGGCGGGCTGCCAAGGGCAGGCCCCCCATTAACCTCGTGGAGGTCAGGGGGCTCTACGGAGAGTTGTGGGATGAGTATATCGCCGAGAACAGAGACCTCCTGCATGTCCTTCGCAGCGCGTCAGGCCTGTCCGATATGTTTGGTAGGCCTGGTAGCGCGTGTCAGGCAACCGAATTGTGGCGCATCCGATGTGGGTCGAGGGCGATGAGAGTTCTTGTCTGCGGTAGCCGAGACTTCGATGACAGCCTTGGGCTCTACACCGCCCTTGACCGGCTTCACCTGAGGCGGGGTATATCATGCCTCATCCACGGCGGCGCGAGAGGGGCGGATCGCATCGCCGAACAGTGGGCCGCAAGTAGCGGCGTTCGGATCGAGAGGTATGACGCTGATTGGGCGGGCGACGGCAGGGCCGCTGGAGCGAAGCGCAACCAGCGCATGCTGGACGAGGGAAGACCGGACGGCGTCGTGGCTTTTCCGAGCGACGCGAGCAACCCGAGCCGGGGAACCGCCGACATGATCGCTCGCGCAGGGCGAGCCGGCATCAAGGTGTGGGTTCCGCTTCGGCCAAGCGGGGACGGGCTGCGGTAGGAACGAGGATCGCCGCTGAATGAAGATGTCCGAGCACCTCCGAAGGTGGAGGAGTCAGGGATGGCAGATCGAACAGACCGGCGGCGGGCACCTACGCCTGCGGCATCCAGAAGCGACAGGCGTTGCATTCACCTCAAAGACACCCGGCGACCACAGAGCAATCGCGAACACCGACGCCCAGCTACGGCGGCTTCTGCGCCGCGAGGCCTCGACGCATCCTGAGGCGGCACCGGCGACCCACCAGACGCCGCCCCCGCAATTCCATTGGCCGCATGTCGTGGAGGACCTCTACGAGGTGATCGAGGAGGCACCGGCCGCCGAGACTGCCGCACCGCCATCCTCCCTTCGCGAGGTCAGCCGACGACGCGTCCTCCTGAAGCCGCCGCTGTGGATAAGGCGAGCCGCAGAGCGGCGCGCGGCCCGCAGATCGCGGGCCTCATGAGGTGGCGCAGAAACAAGAAAAGAACCCCCACCGCTAGGGATGATCCCTGGCGGTGGGGGTTTTGCGTTGATTGGGGCGGCGACTATCCCTCTCGTCCCCTCCGATCCTTCGCGGCGCTTCCCGCGCTACTCCCAACCCAATAGCCGAGAACCGCAATGAGGGAGTATTCGAGGAGCTTCACCATGCTGTCCGGGACCACGAGGCCGTAGGCGGTGCCGATGAGCGTAAATCCGAAGAGGCCCAGCACCGCCATCGAGACAATGAAAGCGCCATAGGCAAGCGGGCTGCCGGCGGCGGCCATGGCCTCGCTGCTGCGTCTCGCGCCAGCGACATCGGCGAGACGGGCAAGGAGATCTTCCCTGTCGGCGTTGCGCTCGGCCTCCTCCAGGCGCGCCGCGATTTCGGCGAGTCTGATCTTCAGTTGGGCGCCCTGTTCCGGGTTTGCGGCGATGGCGTTGCGGACGCTCTCCGCGTCCTCGGTGCCCGCCACCTCGCGCGCAACGGACGCGACCTCGGCAAGTGCCTCCTGCGCCGAGGGGGAGCCGCCAAGCCACCTCGCGAGGGTTGGGGCGAGCGTGATGGCGAGGCCACCGAGGCTCAGCGGGTCCACAGGGCAATCTCCATCATCTCGAAGGGGATCCTGAAGAGTCGCCTCGCCCAGCCAAGGCCGAAAGACGCCCAATCCGCCACCATGATATGGTGCATCAGCCGCTGGGAGAGGAACTCAACGGCGATCGCGGTCAGGCCGCCCTGACGACCCTCGGCCTCCTTCGCGGCGGCAATCGTTCGCGGGCCGATCGACCCGTCAACGGCGACGCCGATTGCGCCTTGCAGCCACCTGGCGGAGCGACCGACGCCACAATTCACGCCGGCATCGAAGGTCATGTAGGCAATCGGAGGGGGCAGGTCGTCGCAGCGCAGGGCGCCCCAATAGTCACGCCTGTAGATGTCCTTGGCGCCCGCGAGGGTGAGGCCCTTGATGTCGATCTGCGGATATGATCCGGCGCTGATGCCGTATTTCGTCCCCTTCAGCTCGCCCACCCCCACCCTTCGACCCGTCCAGTTGCCGGGATCCTTCGGGTTGTCCGTGTAGCCGCCCTCGTGACCGATCAGGCGCTCGAAGGCGCGGTCGAAGATGTCTCCCCCGCTCACCCCTCGATCTCCTCGATGTCCTCGATCGGATTCGCCGCGAAGTCGGCGATCGCGAGGGAGAGGAGGCCCGCCGTCTCCAGGGCGCTCATGTCGGGGAGGGAGACGGCGATGCGATCGCCTTCGCTGTCGATGTAGACGATCACCGCCTTGGTGGCGCCGGCCTCGACGGTTCGCTCAGCCATCGCGATGATCGGGCTGAGGGCGAGGGGCTTGCTCGGCTTCTTGCGGGACATGGTTCCTCCATCAGGCTGCGGATTCGAGGGCGACGAAGCTGACGGGCTCCCTCACGGGAGGGTCCTGAAGGAAGACGGAGAAGGGGAGATTCGGCCCCCACTTCGGGTGACTGAACCAGAGGTTCTGCGCGGCCGGGCTGAACCTGTATCGCTCGCGGCGCGCGTATTCATCGAAGCCCTTGAAGGTGTTCGAGACGATGACGCCCTGGCTGGGCAGCCAGAGATCCTGGTGGAAGTGTCCAAGCACCAGCACGTCGAAATCCCGCCCAACCGACCTCTCGGCGCGGCCGACCTTCGTTGCGCCGCGGGTGATCGGGCCGAGGGCGCCAATGATGCCGTCACCGCCCTTCACGCCAAGCTCGTGGCCGTGCATGACGAGGTATCGGGTTCCGGCAACCTGGATCAGGGCCTCGCCATCTGGCGGGATGACCCAGGTGATCCGGTCGTCGTCGGCGAACATCTCGCGGAGCGCGGCATAGATGAGGTGATCGAAGCAGGCCGTCGCGGCGCGCTTCGCCCAGGGTCGCTTGGCGAGCCTGCCGTGGTTGCCGGGCACACAGACGACGACAAGACGCTCGAAGGCGCCCAGCATCTCGCGAATAGCCCACGCCTTGCGGGAGATGCACCAGCCGGCGGCAACTGTCGGAGGGCACCAGTCGGTGGCGAGAAGCTCCTCATGGAGCTGTCCGGATACCGCGTCTCCGCCAAGGATGATGACGGCGCCGGGGTAGCGAGGGTTAACCACATGCTCGAAGGTGAGGTAGAGACTCTTCTCGACGAGAGCGCGCACCCTCTCGTCTGCCACCTCGGCATTGAATTCGTTCTTGCTGTAGACCTCCTCGGGGAGGACCGTCTCGCCGATGTGCCAGTCCGTCCAGTGGAAGATCGGAATCCCAGGGCCGGCGGCAACGTCGTCATCAGGGCGCCTCGACGCCCAATCCGGAACGGGCTGGGGGTTCTCCCTGATGTAGCCGATCATCTGAAGGATGCGCTCGGTGCTGATGTGCCCCATGTCGAGGTCACGGAGCGCCTTCTTGGCGCGCGCCAGCTCATCGCGGAGGGAGAGAACCTCGCGCCGGTCGGCGGCGTCGGGCTCGATGGGGCTGTAGCGCGGCGCGAGGGGCTTCTCGTCGCTCACCTTGTCCCAGCCCGCATGCTGCCTGTCCAGCAGCTCGATGACCCGCTGGCGCTGCCCCTTGCTGAGGCCCGTCGCCTCCTGGGCCACGGAGATGGCACTCCGGCGCCCGGTGGTCGTATTGACGCCGCGGGGCGCGTGGCCGTCGCGGACGGCCTTCGTGTAGGCGTCGGCCAGCAGGCGAAGATTGCGGTCTCGGATTTCGTTTGTCATCAGCCGTTGATCCAGGCCCTGGCGGCGATGCTGGCCATGATGATGGCAAGGAACCCCCCGGTGACCCAGGTCGCGATCGTCTTGATCGCCGCCGTCTTCGCGACACGGAAGCCGTCGAGGAGGTTGCGGAGGTCTCGGATGTCCTGCGTTGCGCTCTCGTCGTGCAGGCCAACCATTCTCAGCGCCTTTGTCGCGCCCTGCTCAGACGCCCTCTCCAGGGCCTCCTCAAGCGCCGATCGGCTGATCAGGACATAGTCGTCGTTCTTCATGGCTCGGCGCTCCAATCACATGATTATGTGATTGCCGGACGTAAGTCACCCGGCAATTCCGGGTTGTTCAGGCAGCGATCTCGGAGGCCTCAAGGAAGAGCGCGTCGATCTGCTCCTCCGTCAGGTCGAACCGCGCCGCGATGGCGGTCGTCAGCGCCCCGTGACGGGATACGACATTCGCATACTCCCACGCCTGCCAGGCCTCTCCACCAGCGGCCGAGATCGCCGCTGTCACCTCGTCGAGAAGGCCGATCCGCAAGAGCATCGCTCGCGCCTGGAAATTGGTCACGCTGTCGGGGACCGCCATCCGCGGACCCTCGCGCGGAACCCCGGCGAACCACACAGGCGCCTCCGATGGCGAGCGCCTCGCGGCAGCAAAGCCTGGCGCCTCCGCGTCGGTCCATGCAGCAAGAACGTGATAGCCAGGGATCGCGGCCCCAGGGGAATCGGGCGCCTCAGGGAGCGGCGGCTCGCGGAGAACCCCGATCGCCGTCAGGTGGCCGGCTGCGAGCGGGATCCCGCTCGCAGCCTCCAGAAACGAGGCCTCGTCGTCGAAGAGGTAGTAGGCGTGCAGCATGACTGATCCCTATGCCGTCAGGAGCTGGGCCTGGGCGTTCGCAATGCGGCGCGTATAGAGCGCCACCCGACGAACGCGACCATTCCAATGCGAGGACCCGGCCCTGTTCGAGCCGATATGCAGGCGGTCGATGGATGGCACGGATCCGGCAGACGCGGTCAGTGCCGCGGCGCCGTTCACCGACATTGCGAAATCTGCCGCCCGAAAGGGAACCGCGATGGCGTGCGAACCGGCGGCCAGGGCGGAGGCGGTGGTCAGGGTCGCCTGATCGATGCCGCCATCGGTGATGACGCCGCGACCAAGCGAGGTTGCGGCCGTTGCCCCAATCTGAATCAGTTCGTTCGCCGTTCCGTCGCTCAGTTCCGCAAGGACGCGGGCGGCAGAGATCGCCGACGCGAGGTGTCCACTCGCGAGGAGCATGCCGTCGGTAAGGCTCGAAGAAACAATGCCCCAATCCGCAAGGGTCGTGCTGAGAGTCTCCGCGCTGCGGCTTGAGTTGGCCCCGATCGTGCCGGGGACGGGGAGCACCTGCGAGGTCGCGAACGCCTTCTGCTCCATCTGGGCGGGGCCGATCCACAGATCGAAGACGGGCGACGACCCGGAGGTGACGAAGATGCGGAAGAGACTCCGCACGAGAGTTGCGCCGGCGTCTGTCGCCACCGTCGCAGACACCCGGACGGGGGTCTGGTCGGCAACCAGAAGGGAGGTGAAATCCGTCGTGCCGATCGCCGCACTGCCTCCGACGACGGAGGGGCGAATAGAGGCCGTGGCGCCCACAGGAAGAGACCCGCTGTCGAGGGCGAAATAGCCGCTCATCGTCCAGCTCTGCCCGGCCGAAGCGGCGGTGTCAGGGGAGACGAGGAAGAAGTTGAGGGTGGTGTTGGCGCTTGCCGTTCCGGCGAATCGCAGCACCATGCCGTTCATGCCGCGCTTCACCTTGTCGGCGATACGCGTGATGGTGATCCCGTTCATCGCGCCGGAATAGAAGGTGTTCGTCGGCATATTGCCACTCGTCAGCGCCGTCCCGCCGGTTCCCTCCCACCTCGGATTCCAGACAGTGTTGGTCGTCGCCTCCTCCATCAGGAGGCCGAGGCAGTCGAGGGTGGCGAGATCGTTGTCGATGCGCGGCACGCCGGCCGGCACTGTCACCATGTTTCCGTGCCGATCGAACCTCGTTGCGAAGCCGGTTCCGGCGGGGCGCGAGTAGGCGATGCGGGGGTCGAGAAAGTCTGGGGAGTTGCAGAAATCCGCAAGGATGGCGGGGCGCAGGATGGTCATCAGATCACCTCATAGGATGCGATGCCGCTGCGCACGATCCAGCGCGCGGTTCCGGTGGTGACGGAGAGCGTGGACCCGCCGTCGATCGTGTCGGATCCGGCGGCCGCCACGGTGATGGACGTCCCCCGCGCCTTGACCGCAAGACACCATCCAGGCGGCACATCGACTGCCGCCGGGAGGGTGTAGACCGGCGCACCGGACGTTGCGACGATCAGCCGCCGATGATCCCCCGGCACGGCCTGGTAGGCGGAGTTCTGCTGGCCAACGAATATCCCGGACAGGCCCATGGCGTCGGCGAAGGCGGCGCTGCCGAGATCGGTAGCCCTTGGAACATCGAGTGGGTCCGTGCCAGCGCCAGTGACGCCGTCGCGCAGCGCCGCGAGGGAGGGGCTGTTGCCTGCGTGCCAGACCTGGTTGAGGCCGACCGTCGGCGTCACCTCGAAGGTGGCCTGCCCGTCGCTGCGCCGAATCGACAGGGCTGCGGCCACGAAGGCGCCGCCGTCGGAGTGGCGCGCAACGGACCAGTTCGATCCGGCCCCTCCCCCGGTCTCCGTCGCGGCGTCCATGTAGACCTGCCAGCGATTGACGCCACCGCGCACGAAGTCGAGACGCGCGATCTGGCCCGAGGGCGGAGAGAGGGAGATATTCGCAACTGAAGCGGATGGCTGGATGAGCACCGCGCCGGTGAAGGTCGGCCCGCTGAGGGCCGCCCATCTGGCATCACCATCCGCGCGCGTCGGAACGCTCGTGGTTGCCCCAACGCCGATGGCGCGCTTCGTGAAGGCGTCGGTGCCGGTCTGCTCGACAAGGCCGGCCGTCGCGTTGAGGCCGGCAAGCGCGGTGAGGGTCGCGTCGAGTGGCTGCGATCCGAACGGAACCGTATTGGTGATGTCGGCGCTCACATAGGTGTATGCGGAAAGGTCCGTCACCAGTTCGACGGTCCAGCCCTCGCAATAGGCATCCGTGACACCGCTGAACGAGAAGACCGCAAGGGAGAGGGCGATCGAGGGGTAGCTCCATGCGGAGGCGACGCCGCCAAGGATGAGACAGTTGCGACCGTCAGGAGTGACGCCGAAGCGCGCCTGCACGTCGGTCGTCCCCGCGACGGACTTGCGCAGTCCACTCCATCCCGAGGTGAGAGTCTGCTTGTATCCATAGACCGACATGCTGAAGATCTGAGCGGGCGAGTGCTGCGAGCCCTCGACGCGAAGGAGATGCATGATGCCGGCGGCGCCAGTCGGCGCCCTGAATACGATTGCGCCGGTGGTTGAGGCCGTGCTCGACTGATAGAGCGCGGCGAGCGAGGAGGCGCGGCCGGAGGTCGCGGTCGAGCCCGTGCTGGTCGGGGAGTAGATCGACCTCCCCGAGGCCCCACCCAGGCGCAAGGTCACATCGCTGTAGGTGCCCGACAGGCGCGCGTCTGCAAGGATTCCGGAGGTGATGTCGGTCGCCGCGTGAGCATGGGCAAGGGCCGCCCATCTCGTGTCGCCATCCCCGCGGGTGGGGATGCTCGTGGCGGCGCCAACGCCGATGGCGCGCTTCGTGAAGGCGTCGGTGCCGGTCTGCTCGACAAGGCCGGCCGTCGCGTTGAGGCCGGCAAGCGCGGTGAGGGTCGCATCGAGCGGCTGCGCATCCGTGATGCCGTAGCCGGAGATCGTGGTTGGCGTGCCGGAGGCGATCTTCGACCAGCTTAGTGGCGGGATGTCGCCCGCCGCCAGGGCGCGGAATGAGGGGGCCGCGGCGTCGCCGGACTCGGGTCCGGCCAGCACAGTGCCGGCGCCCTGCGCGGCGAGGCCGATGGTGAGCGTCCCGGAGGTCGTGACAGGCCCACCAGACGAGGTGAGGATGCCGGGGACGGCGAGCGACACGCTCGTCACGGTGCCGACCTGGGCGCCTGGCGCAATCCCATCGAGCTTCGACTTGTCCGCCGCACTCATGAAGCCGGCGGAGAGGGTTGTCGCCGCCGGATGGGCCGCACCGCCGGTGCCGACATGGGTGAGTGGCGCATAGGCGGAGGCAATCGCCGCCAGCCTCGGGATCTCATCCCACTCCGCTGCGCCGGCGGAGGGGTCGCGACAGACCCACCAGCGAGGACCTCCCGGTGCGCCCTCCCACATCCACCAGTAGCCCCGCCGGGCGCCGATCGCCTCGACATCGTCCGCGGCGGCGGGCGCCCCGGAGCCGATGAAGACGACCGGGAGGCCGAGCTGGCTGATGCTGGTCACAGGACCTCGAACTCGGTTGCGCTGACCCTCGCGATCATCGCGCTTGACCCTGTGGCGAGCGTGAGGTTGGAGGCCGAGCCGCTGATCGTCTCGGAGCCCGCCCTCGCGACGGTGAGGTTGCCGCCCGTGCGGTTCTTGATCCTCACCCACCAGAGCGACGGGAGGTCGGCGCCGGCAGGGAGCGTGTGCGTCAGTGTGCCGGAGGTGGAGAGGATCGTCCTTCCGAAGTCAGCGCGAGAGATCTGGGTGCTGGTGTTCAGGATTGAGACGGGCGCCCCTCTCAGGGCGTCGGCATCAACGAATGCCGCAGAGCCGAGGTCGGCATTGCGGGGGAGATCGAGCCTATCGGCCCCAACACCCTGAGCGCCCCCGGCGATGGCGATCGCCGAGGCAAGGGACGCCGAGGCGGCGGAGGCCGCGGCCTCGGCGGCGGCGGCGCGGCCGATCGAAAACTCGATGGCGGAGAGGTAGTCCTCCCACGAGTCAACGTAGTTGAACCCATCGAAGTCGGCGGCCGTGAAGGTCCACGTCCCGATCGAAACCGGATACGGCATCAGATCAGCTCCTCGATGGCGGCGCCGAATGAATAGAGATCGAGCATGACCTCGCGGATCGGCTGGATGTCGGTGAGGGCGCCATAGATCATGGTGCGAGCCCGCTTCTCTGCGGTCTCGTCGGGATCCTTGACGAAAAACACGTCGCTTCCCTTGCCGGCCTTCTGCCACTCGAAGATCTGGCCCATTGCCTCGTCCTTCGAGAGGAAGCCGAACTCCATCTCCGCAACCCGGTATGAGGGAAGGGCGCGAACGATGCGGCGTCCGCCGAGTGTTCTCACGACCTCGCTCGGATCGACATATCGAACATTGAACCCGTAGGAGATGTTCGTGGCCGGAGACATCGCATCACCCGCCACGAAGCGGCCAATATCGATGTATCCGTCAGGATTGTCGGGGTCTTCAATGTATATGAATACATATCGAGCACGAACGGAAGCGGGCGCGAGATGCAGCGCAATGGGGTAGGTCGGATAGCTCGCCTGGTCGATGCCGTTCCATGGAAAGACGCCCCATGGCTGGGTGCCGAAGCCAACGCTGGCCTCCCAGACATCGACCAGTCCGCTGTCGTAGATGCGGCTCTCCGGGGTGTCGGCCGCATCGTTGGTGCAGACCACTCTCCATCGTCCGGATACGCTGATGGAGTGGTTGATGAGGACGAACATCGACCAAGAGCGGCGCGGGGATGAGCCGCCATCAGCGACGAACATCGTGCTGGCGGCGGATGCATCGGTCGAGCGTGCGACCCGGCTGACGTCCTGCGTCTGGATGTTCGAGAGCGGCGCCGAGGCGCGCCAGGACCCGCCCGATAGGGACGATCCGTCGCTCGCCTTGTTGATCAGGATGTGGACGTTTCGGCTCATCCCCACACCTCGATGTCGTGCGTTTCCGTGACCGAATCGCGGTCCGCCATGACGACGATGAAGTTGCTGCCGTCGGAAAGCCCGTGGCGAGACGATTGAAGGCGAACCTCGACCCCGGCCGTCAGGCCAGGCGTGAAGGGGACCGTGCCAGCGAAGGCGCGCCGACGCGGACCAAACAACGCAATTCTGCGATCGGCCTCCGCGATGGCGTCCGCCTCTGCGTCAAGCGCGCTCTCCATCTTCTCCTCGCGAGCAAGCAGGGAGGCTGCCGCCGTGGCGGCATCCGTCCGCGTGACCTCGCGCCACTGGCGGGTAAAGTCGGTCTTTGCCGCCCCCGTGATCGTGCCGACGACCTCCGAGTCCGACAGAGGACGCCAGTGGCGCCGGAACTTGATGTTCTGGCTCTTCAGCCGACGCGCCACCGGCAGCGGGCGGAGGGAGAGGAAGTCGGCATCGGTGAAGGAGAACGCCGCGGTGCCCGTTGGTGCATCGAGGCGCCCAAAGACGATCTTGCGGCTGTCGTTGAAGCCGTAATAGGCGCCTATGCTCTGCGCGAGGAAGTCAATGACGCCCCTCACGTTCTCGCCCCCCGATCCGTCGAACCAGTAGCCGACAACCTGCGGGCAGAGCGCGTTCATCGAGGCGATCGCGCCAGCCGCAAAATCGCCAGCCGAGATGTCGGTGTCGGTGTCGATGACCCACTGCGCAATGTCGGCAAAGCGCAGCAGGGCGTATCCGGAGGGAGCCGCACCCTCGGCGTCCATCGTCAGCACGCCCGGCGCCGTGCCGATGCGGATGAGTCCCTCGGCGCGACAGGTTGCGTAGGTTCCCGCATCGACCGTCGCCGCAAGAAGCGCCGCGTAGTTCGGGTGATCGGCGCCGGCGGTGAGGGCGTAGCCGCCGTCACGGACGGCGAGGACGCTCCCGACGGGGCCGTTGTTGTATTGAAAAATGAACTTCTTGAAGTGAATGGGGACCGGCTGGAAATTCCGGCAGACGCCAACGAGCCGCGGCTTGCGTCGGTCCTTGTAGGAGGGCGGCCCCTCCTGACCGCCATCCTCTGCTGATCCGGTCCCGAGATACTTGGCGATCTGGTAGGGCTTGTCGAGCAAGACCTGGAGGTCGCGCAGTTCGATCTCGATGGTATCCCCAAGGACGAGGCGTTCTGCGGTTCCGGAAAAGACGACCGAGAAATCGGGAAGGACCGGGTTCGGCGTCGGCGTCCAGGAGACCTCTATGAGGCGGCCATCCCAATCGTAATTCGCGAGATGGTCCAGCCCCCCATCGTTGTTCGCAAGTCTGATGCTGCCGAAGGAGGCGTCGCTCCGACCGCCGATATAGCTCCCGGAGTAGAGCGCGGTTCGAACCTGAAATGGGGCGTTGAGGCGCTTCTCGTAATAGGTGTCCGGCACCGCATCGGTCGGCCTCGTCATGAGCCCGATGTCAGAGAAATAGAGCGACGTCTCTCCTGGAATGAGCGGATCGTATGGGGTCGCTCGAACGATCCACGGCATCAGGCGACGATCCTCTCGCCAACCGGAACCTGCGGGCGAAGGGAGGTCTTCGTCGTCACCATCGTCTCCGTCGCCTGCGCGGTTCTCTCCGCGGCATCCGCCGTCCGTCGCCCGTCGCGACCGGACGCCGCCCGAAGGGCTGAAACCTCCTGGCGCAAGGAACGGATTTCCTCAAGGAGAGGAAGGATGTCAACCGCCTCTTGCCGCGGAGGTTTCGGCATGATCGCCTTGATGCCGAGGCGGCCATCGCTGCCGCGCTCAAGAGGGAAGATGCCCTCCTCGCCCGCCTCGCCCATCTGGCCACGGGTGCCATCCGGGAAGATGAGATCGGTGGGGCCAACGACAACGCCGCCGGTGGCAAACCTCACATTCCCCCAACCGGGCGCGTTGTGGGTCCAGTCACGCGTGCGGACCACGAGGCCGGCGTCGCCGGAGACGGCGGCCTCGACGATCTGCTGGATGCCATCGTTGATGCGGTCAAGGCGCCAGGCCACGACGTTCTGCGTCACGTCGTAGAGGGACGTGGTGTTCGACGCGATCGTCGTCATGAGGCCGGAGAGCTTGTCGTCGATCGAGCGGCTGATCTGGACCGTCTCGGTCGTCTCGATGTTCTGGGTGACGTCCCGCACCACCGTGCCGCCCGTGACGACGGGAGCCCCGGTCGGCGCCGCGGCCTGCTGGGAGATCGTTCTCGTCACTCCGCCCGGCAGGAAGATCCGGGCGCGGTCCTCAAGCGACAGGTCGGTGCCGATCCTCTGCTCAATGCTGCGGATGACGGACGCGGCCTGAAGGAGGCCAGCGCGCTGTTCGGCCGTAAGGTCGGCGCCGAGCTGCTGGGAGACGATCCGGTTGACCGTGGCGGACTTGATGAGGTCCGCCTTCTCGGCGTCCGTCAGGTCGCGACCCATCTGCTGCTCGATGCTGCGGATGACGAGGTCCGACTGGACGAGACGATCGCGCTCGGCCTGGGTAAGGTCGCCAGCCAACTCCTGGCGAATCATCCTGTCGATGACGTCGGACTCAAGCAGGGCGGCCCGCTCGGCAGCGGTGAGGTCTCGACCGAGCGCCTGGGAGATGCTGCGCTCGACAACAGCGCCCTGGATCAGCTCGTTCTGCTCGGCGGCGGTGAGCTTGCGGCCAAGCCTCTCCTCGACCGTTCGAAGCACGGTCTGGGTCTGGATGAGTTGATTGCGATCCTCGACCGGAAGTGCGTTCAGGACCTCGCTGACCACCCGCACGACGGAGAGATCGACCTTCACATCGACCACGCCGCCGAGCTTCTGGAGTTCCTCCAGGATGAGCTGGTCGTAGCTCTTGGTGGACTGGAGGTTCTCCAGGCTCGACGCCACGAACTCCTTCAGGGCCTGGAACTCCAGGCCGCTGGCGAACATGTTGCGGCCGGCACCAAGAAGGGTGTCGGCGGACTGAGTGATGCGCCCAAGCGCGTCACGGTCGCCGCCGCGCGCAAGGGTCAAGTCCCTCCCGAACTGCTCCTGCGCCGCCGTGAACTGCTCCGAGTAGGTCCCCGCATAGCGAGGGTTCGTCCGGATCTGGTCGATATACTGACGGATGTTGCCGCCGACGGCCTTCATCTCGTCGGAGAGGACCTTGGCGCGCTCCGCGGCAAGGACGCGCTCAAGCTGCACAAGGTCGGTCATGCCGTCCTTGGCGGCCTCGACGCGCTCCTTCGCGGCGCGGCGATCAAAGGCCGCCATGCGCTCTTCCAGCGTCGATCCGTCATTCTGGGTGGCGTAGAGGCGGTCATCGAGACCCTCGGAGATCTGCCGCCTGCGCTCGTTGTAAGCCTTCTCGATCGCCGCCCTCTCGTCGATATGTGCCTGGTTCAGGAGGTTGATTGCCTCCGCCACCTCGGCGCTCGTCATCCCGAGCGCCTGAAGCGATTTCTGCGTGGTCTGGATCTCCTGCCAGGCCTTCGCATCGAAGGACCAGAGGGACTGGCCGAGGTCATCCCCGGACCAGTCCGTAAGGTTGGCGCTCGCCGCCCCCCTTCGGATGCGGAGACCGCTGAGGGTCTCGCGCTGGGTGTAGCGAAGGTCCTCCTCCTGCCTCGACATCGCCGAGGCCTCCTTCGCAAGCGTCGCCTCAAGCCTGGCGCGGATGCCGTCCGCCCACTCGCCGGTGACCCCGTTCTGGCGCAGGAAGTCGTCGATGTCGGCCCGCTGGCGGGATGCGCTGATCTCCATCGCGCTGCGCCGTTCGCGAAGGATTTCGGACTGGTTGCCGCCCGCCGCGGCAGCCCTAGCCAGAAGGGCGGCGTCGTTGTCCTGGACCGACCTGAAGCGGTTCTCGTAGGCCTTGTCGAGGGCCTCCTGCTTCGCGACGAAGATCGTCTCGGTCTGAAGGCCGTAATCTCCGGCCTCGCGGATGACCTTGTCGAAGGACTTCGCGAGCGCCTCGATGGAGGCGGCGAAGGTCGCGGCGCCATCTGCGGAGCGGGCCATCGGCTCGTAGATGCCGGTGATCCACTGCGAGATCTCGTTGATCTCCTCGAAGCTCGTCCGTCCGGCGATCGCCTTGGCGACATTCGCGTTGTCGCTCGTGAAGCTCGCGCCCATACCCTCCAGGGCAGCCTGGAGACTCTTCGGCTTGTCGCTCTCGCCGCCACCAAGGGCGACCGCATAGTCGAGATCCTTCACCCAATCATTGAAGCGAAGATCGGAGTTACGGAGGAACTTGTTGAACTGCCGAATCTGGGGCGCGTATCCGTCGCCGAGGTTTTCATTGAAGTTCTTGCCGACCTGCCGATCAAGCGAGAGGCGGCCATCGGCGCCAACCTGGTAGAGGGCATCGCCGCCCTTGAAGCCTTGATCGTCGCCGAACGCGCTCCCGAGAAGGGAGGAGCCCATGGCAACGAACGGCGCCAGAGGGGCTGCGGGCGTTGCGAGCATCGCCAGCGCCGCGACATTGCCGACGCCCTGGATCGTCCCTCCCGTGCCGCCCCTCTGGAAGCCGCTATAGGCGCCATAGGCATACCCAAGGCCAGATACCGCGTCGCCCACCGTGAAGCTGTTGTTGTTGATGAAGGCGGTCGGGTCGGTGACCGAGTCTGCACCGAAGACGGGCGGCGGCTCGGAGCTGAAGAGCCCCGTGATCGATCGCCGATCGAAGAGCGGCGTCTGGAGGAACCCGTTGACCGAAGCGATGCCGCTGTCGATCGGGCCTATTCCGGTGGTCAGATTGCTCCCGTTCGACGAGACGAGCCCGCGCAGGCGGACGAGCGACATCGTGTCGATGCCGCCCGCGCTGGGGGCTGACGCGCCGGGGGTCGCGGCCGCGCCGGGGATCGCGGGGGTGCCGGCGGCCGCTCGTGGCGCCGCGCCTGCGCCCGTCGAGATCGACGGGATCGAGAGGCCGCCGCCGACAAAGTTGGTGAGGGCGCGCTCGATCGGCCGCTCCAGGAACACCCGGCCAGCAATGGCGGCAAGGCTGCCGCCGACATACTTCACCACGTCCCCGAAGCTTCGCCCCTCCAGCGCAGCCGCCCGGAAGCCGTCCGCGATGACGCGCGACGCGGAGGCGCCCGCCTCGCGATACTCCCGCATCTGCTGGATCTGGTCGGAGAGGTCGAGCCCCCGCATGCCCGCCTGTCGCGTCTGCTCGGCCTCGGAGGCGAGGGCGTCGGCGCGAGCGCGCCCCTCATCGGTCGTTGCGATCTCCCTCGCCCGATCGGCCTCCTGGATGGACCGCCCGTATTCCCGCTCGATGCGGCGCGCGGAGAGCGTCCGGCTGACGGTCCTGTCGCTCGCCAGGGCGCCAAGCCCGATCTCGGCCTCCATGTCGGAGATGCTGTCGCTCTGCGCCTGCCGCCCGGCCCTGAGGCCGTTGATGCGCGACTGGATGATGATCTGCCCCTGGGCAAGCGAGGCGTCCCTGATGACGGGGCGCGCCTCCGGCGGCGCATTGCGCAGCATCTCGGCAAGCGTCGCATTGAGGGCGGCGAGCTGCTGCTCAAGGCCGGTGGCGTTGACGGGAAGGGCGCCGATCGCATCCGCCTGGGCGAGGGACGCCCTCTGCCCGGCGAGATTCTGGAATGCCGAGATCTGCGCCTGCCCAAGAAGCTGGGTCCGCGCCGCGGCGTTGGCGGCGCCGGCCGTGATGCCGTAGCCGGACTGCGACATCGCAAGCTGGGCCTCGAAGAGGGATCCGCCGCGGCGCATGATGCCGATGGCGTTCTGGATGGCGCTGCTCTGCGCGCCCATCTGCCCGTAGACATCGACGAGCGAGAGGTTGAGCCCCGTCTCTGCCTGCCGAACGGCGGCGCCCGACATCTCGGGCGTGAATTCGACGCTGCCGTTCGCGCTCCGGAAACCGCGGCCGGTGCGCCACGCATCGACGGCGCGCCCCCTCTCCTCCCCCTCCGGCATGCGCGACACCGCATCTGGAAGGGTGCCGAGCGCGCCCTGGGCGATGGCGCGCTCGCGCGGGCCGAGGCGGGCGAGGCTCTCGTTGAGATCGGAGCGGAAAGAGGAGGCCTGCGCGTTGAGGGCGCCCCGCATGGACTCGGCGGTCCTCTGCGCGGCCACATCCGCGCTTGCGAGCGCGGCCCGGAGGCGCTCAACCTCGGCGACCGCGTCCTCGTTCCCGCTTTTCATGGCGATCGCATATTCGCGTGCGGTCTCGGTGTTGGCGCGAAGCTGTGCCTGGACCTCCTGGAGGGCGTTGAGGTCGCCAGACCTTGCAGCTCCGATGGCCTCGCCTGCGGTCGAGGCCGCCGCCTGGGCGCCAGCGACCCTCTGGGTGAGCCCAAGAAGGGCTCCGGGAAGCATCTCCCCTGCGACGACGCTGGTGTTGGAGAGGCGCCTCTCATCGCGCCAGCGACGATCGACCTCGGCGCGAAGCTGCGCGTCGATCTGTGCAGTAGCGAGAGTGTCCGGCGTGACCTCGGTGAGGCCGCGGATGGTAAATCGCTCGTTATCGAGGCGTATGCCGCTCGCTGCGGTCTCAATCTCCGCCGCCTCGATGGCGGAGGCGCGGCGGGCGCGAATGGGCCGCAGGGCCTCGGCGACAAACCCCATCTGCTGTTCGGGGCTCATGCCGCGGCGACGCGCCTCGTTGAGGGCTTCGACCTCGACGCGCATCTCCTCGGTCGCGGCCCGGCCGGACCGCATCGCCTCGCGAATGCGCTCCTCGCCGCGAACGACCTCGTCCGACCTGTCGCGATACTGCGAGAGGACGTCGTCGTTCTCGGCGCGCAGCCGATCCCTGATGTCGTTGTAGGCGGCGGTGCCCTGGCGAGGCGCGTTCATCGGCGAACCGAGCGCCGCCTCCCCATAGTTGCGCAGCGCGGCCTCAAGCGGGCGCGCCTCCACGGGGAGGCTGTAGATCGTCGAGTTGAAGGCCGCCCGGTCGCGCGCGAACCCGGTGGGGTTGGTCGACCTGCGCTCAATGTCGAGAGCGGCCTGCTGGACCGTCACCCGCGCCTCGGCGACGGTCATGCGCAGGGATTCGGCGAGCTGCTTCAGAAGCTCGTCGGCCGCCTCGCCGCCAACCGCCCCGCCAAGCTCGTCGGCCGGTCGGGAGAGGATCGCGGCGGAGAGGCTTCGGCGGGCCGCCGCCGCCTCAAGGGCGGTGGCGGGGACGGAGATGCCGGCGCCGCGCGCGATGTCGCGCAGGAGGGCGGCCTGCTCGATTCGCTCGGATTCGCTCATCTCCGGCCTGGGCGCGGAGAGGAGGTAGTCCTCAAGCTCCGGCCGGCGCGGGGCTGGCCGGCGCATTGCCGTCCTGCCCAGGAGGCGCGTCATGGCCGACTCGTCCCCGGTAACGAACTCATCACTCGGATTGAGCCGGAAGGCCTCCATCTCGCGCTCCCAGCGGATGAGGTCCTCGCTGTATTTCCGGCGCCGCTCCTCAGGCGTGTAGATTTGGGGGAGCGCTGCCGCCGGGGCGCCGGGGCGAACCGGGGCGCCGGAGAGCGGCATGATCGAGAGGGGCTCCATCACCATCGCGGGCGGGGCAAGGGATTCCGCCGCGCGGCGCTGGAATTCAGCGTTCTGGCTCTCGTAGGTGCGGAGCCGCTGCTGGAATTCCTCGTTGCGGCGACGATTTTCTGCCGCGGCCTCGTCGGTCGTGCGCGGGCGTTCATAGGCCCCAAACCACGACCTGAGCGAGTCCACGCCGGCCACAGCGTCAACGGCGATGTCGTTGACGCCTCGGGTGAACCACGAGAAAGAGGCGATTCGACCAAGGCGGCCATAGTCGCCGCCGGAGGCGTCGTAGGTCGCCTGGTTCGAGAGCCTGCGCGCCCGGCGCTGGGCCTCGATGAGGTCAAGCTCGCCGCCGACCTCGGCATTGCTCCCGCTCAGTCGGTCAGCCAGCCTCAGGACGCGCTGATTGAGGTCGCTCCCCTCGCGAGAGAAGATGCGGTCGATGATGTCTGGGGCTCGGGCCGAGCGGGACGCCCGCAGCGCCTCCGCGGCCTGCTCCCGGATCTGGTTTGCCTGGGTGCGGAGCCTGATGCTCTCCAGCTCGTCGGCCTCCCGGCGGAGCCGGTTCGATCGCTCTGCCTGATCCTCCGACCGACGCACCGTCGAGAAGCCCGAGATTCGGTTCAGGACCTCGGGGTCGTTCGTCCCGAAAACCGCCATCGCGTCCCGCGTGCGCTGCTGGGAGGGCCGGGCGCGCATGATCGCATCAGAGAAGGAGATCGCGGTCTGGGCCGCGTCCTGCTGCGGCACGACGCCGTAGCGGGCGAGCGTCTCGCGGATCTGGAGCCCGTCGCGCGAGACGGCCTGCATCGCTGCGGACAGCTTCTCGATCGCGCGCGCGGTCTCTCGCGCGTCGATACCGATGCGCTCCGTCACATACTGGAAGCGAAGCATCTGCTGTGGCGCGGTGCCGGTAAGCTGGTAGAACCGCTGCGCCTCGCCGTAGAGGGACGCGAATCCCTGGCGCGCCTTGTCGGTCCAGCCCGCGAGGTCGACGCCCCCGAAGCTCGCCTCGATGTTCTTGATCTGTTCGGCGGTCTGGCGAAGGCTCGACGTGATGCGGTTGTCGACCGCATCCGCGGCCGACTGCACGGCGCGGTCGAAGGCGGTCATGCTCGCCGACAGTTCGGGGATGCGCTGCTGAAGCGCCTGCGCCGCGCCGCCCGACCGCTGCATGCTGTCGATGAGCGCGTTCTGCCGGCTGATCGTCTGCTCAAGCTGCTGGACATACTGCCGGTGGCGCTCGGCGAGGCTCGCCGCCCCGGCGGTGGCCGCGGCGGCCGAGGTCGTCATCCGATCGAGGGCTGTCGCGGCCGCGGCCGCCGGAGAGCTGTCGATCGAGAAGCCGAGCTGGGCGATGTCCTGCATGGGCATTCCCTCTTGCGCCGCCCCGGTCAAGGGGGCACATCATTAGGTCTTCGGAACACATAGGAGGCGCATATGGGGCGGCTTGCCCTTGCCGTATTTCTGGCCTTTGCCGGGTCGCTGGTCTTCTACGGCGAGGCGATGGGCGTTCTCACCGCGCCACTGAACGGCCCGCCAATCGATCGCTCGGTCGGGCGGGTGATGACGCTCGCCGGCCTTGGGGTTGCCGGCATCGGCGTCTGGCTCGCGCACAGCGCGCAGCAGGGCCGGGCGAGGACACCTGCGATCTTTGCGTCCTATGCCTGGATCCTATCCACGCTGCTCGATCTGCTCATGCCGGGGCGAGACGTCGGCATTGTTAATCTCGTCCTATACACCGCAGCCATCGGCGGGACCGCCTGGTTCGCCCTCCGCGCGGCGTGGATTGGCTCCCCAAGCGCGAGGGAGTGGCTCAGGCGCCGGCTCGACGCCTAAGCCCCATCAGGTCGTTCGTCCGGCTTGTTCGACGCCTTGATCCAGGCGGCGTCAAGTCGGCGAATGGCGGTCAACTCCCATCCGTCGAGCCGCTGTCCGGTGAGGGAGCACCAGGCCTGGATTTCGAGGCTGGAGAGCGGCATCGGACCGCTCATCCCGTAGGATCTCCCGGCGGAGAGCTGGGCGAAGATGTCATAGAGCCGCTCCGTGCCGTGCGGCAGGCCCGGAGCCGCATCCAGCTCCCTCGGCCGCTTTCCGGTGATCTCGGCGACCCTCTCCAGAGCATCGCGCTGGCTCTCCCCCGTCGGGAGGCGCTGATCAAGTGAGACCTCGTGGCGCAGATGCGCCACCATCGCCTCGATCAGCGCTGCGTAAAACGGGCGTCCTCGCGCATGAAGACGAGGCCCTGCTCGCGCAGATGAAGGAAGCGGGGGTCGGTCCAGAACTTCCGCGCATTCTCGGGCGTGCAGGCAAAGGACTGGCCGTCCATCGTGTCGAAGGACCAGGCCTTCGTCGCAGCGACGAGCGTCGTGGTGATCTCGTCGTCGGCCTCTTCGAGGGAGACGCGGCGACCGCGACGGCTCATCTCAAGGCGGCGGTTCTGAATCTCGCGATCGGCAGCCTGAACCGCGCGCGAGAGGCGGCCGCGAAGCGTGATCGTCACGGGGCGGCCGTCGGGGTGCTTCACCACGGCGCCGTCCATGCGGAGCAGCTCCATCTCGCGCCCCTCCTCGGAGGGGGTGCTGCTGTCGAGGGCGGCGATGTCGAAGCTCATACCACGTCCTTCCATTGCTGTTGCTGTTACAGGGCGGCGCCCCGGCGCCACACATAAATGTGCCACCGGGGCGCCATTGTCCACCGCGTCGAGGCGCCTTACGGCACGAGGCTGTCCTGCACGACGATCGTGGTCAGCTCCTCATTGGCCGCCGAGGAGGTGTTCTCCAGGGCAACGAACTGGAACTGCTCGAAGATCGCCGTGTCGCTGTCGTTCTTGTCGGCCGACATGAACTTCACGCGCGGGAGATGGATCGAGATGAAGTCCGCGTTCGCCGCCGGCGAATTCGTCAGCAGGACGTTGATGCCGAGCGAGGTCTCGTTGAGGAAGAGATCCCGGAGGGAGACGCCGTCGCAATAGGCGCTGATCGAGCCGCTCACCGACAGGACGCCCTGGAAGATGTCGGGCAGGAAGAGGCTGCCGGCCACGGGCGTCGCCTGGCTGTTGACCTGCATGTTGATCTGCATGCCGGTGACGATCACCTGGTCCGCGCCGTTCACGCGGATGAGCGAGGTGGCGCCGACAACCGCATCGGACACCACGGGCGCGGTGGGCGAGGAGTAGACCGCAGAGGCACCGGTGGTGAGGGCGCGCCCCATGATGCTCGCCGAGAGCGGCACGGGACCCGTCGCGGGGATGTTCAGCGACATCTGCGTCGTGCGGCAGCCGGTGAACAGCTCGCTCATGTTGACGTCGGAGAACCAGTGCTCGATCGAGAAGGAAGGGTTCGTCCGGCCGGTGGCGGGCGTGAAGGTTCGCTTGCCGACGCGCGTGCAGGTGACGCTGTCGCCGGCAACCTTGGCGGCCACGGTGCCCGCCACGGTCATCACGGTCGCGGTTAGGGCGATGATCCGGTAGTTGACGTTGTTGTTCGCCGCGCCGGTGGTGGCCCAGCCGGTCCAGCGCACGACATCGCCGACACGGAATCCGTCGGTGACGAAGGAGCCGGCGGCGCGGGTGAAGGTCCCAGGCGGACCGGCGGCGGCGGCGACGTTCACGAGGGCGCCGGAATTGACCGAGGCGCTGAAGTCGCGACGCAGGAGGCTCTCGATGAGCGGCCAGGACGAGCCGGGCGCGAGATTGCCGGTGATCTGGCCGTTCACCCGGCCGACGCCGTGTCGGACGTCGCGGATCTGGCCGGAGGTGAGGATCTCGTCGTTCTGGATGCTGTCCTTGCTGAAGTTCAGCACCGACTGGACGCGACGCATCTCGAAGCCCGGACCGGAGCCCTGGGTTCCGTAGGTCGTCTCTCGGGCGACTACGACGCGCTTGTTTACGCCGCGCGGGATCGGCATGGATTAACCCTCCTTCGTGTTGCTGACGGAGTCCGCGGCGGCGCCGCGCACATTTTTGTGTGTCTCTCGGACAGCGGTCGGCGCCTCCTGGGAGGGCGGCTCGGGCTGTTCGATATGCCCCGACGCGATGAGGTGGGAGACCTCGTCGAGCCGCGTCTCGTCCGGCCACTCCTCAAAGGAGTGCGACTCTCCGACGCGGTAGATCCGTCCGTGCCGGAAAAAATCGATGCGGATGCGGTGCATCGTCATCCAACCTCCATCATGAACCACTCGACGACCACCGGAATCCGGACGAAGTCCGTGTCCGCATAGGCGGGGCGGATGTCGGCATTGGTGATCTGGAGACCTGTCAGAGAGGGAAAGGGCGTCCCTCTCCGGTAGTGGCCGGCGATCTCCCAGGCCGCGTCGCGCGCCGGCCTCAGGCCGGCCGATGCCGGCATCACGACCGAGGCCTGCCAGGCGCCGCTCCACTCGCGGATCGCGTTAGCGCCGGCGCCGAGGGTGCGTCTGCTGTGGGCGACAAGACCGACGGCGAGATAGGGGGTGTCGGGAGACGGGCTGTAGGGGCGTCCATCCCAGGCGATGTCGCCCGTCCAGACGCCGGAGATTCGCGAGGCGAACGCATCCTCGATGGCGGAGATCATCGGGAGATCCGATCAATCGCCTTCTGAGCGATGGACGGCATCTCGGAAACAGTCTGTCGAACCATGCCGCGCCCCTCCCGATTGACCGAGACGCCGCGGCTGTCCTTGCCGCTGAAGCCGTATTCGATCATCCGCGCGTAGACGACGGGGTTGAGGATGAAGATCGTGTCGCCGACCCTTGCCTCGGCGAGCGGATTGCCCTCCCGCAGGACGGACTTGCCGATCTCGCCGCCGGCCACCCCGCCGGCCACCGATCCGACGACCCCTCCGACGACGGCCCCAACAGGACCTCCGACGGCGGTGCCAACGACCACGCCAGCCCTGCCGGCCGCAACGCTTCCCGCGACGCTGCCCGTGACCTCGGCCGCCGTGGTGCCGGCGCTCTCGCGATCGACGGGCGCAACCTCACCGTCGAAGGAGGCCTGCCAGTTGGCACGGAGATAGCCGGTGCGGACGGGGGTCAATTCGCGCACGCGAGAGAGGGCGTCGGAGGCGATCATCCGCAGGGCGGCATCCCCTCGCCCCTTCACCTTGGCAACGAACTCAGCGACGGATGTTGCAAAGTCAGCCATGTCAGCGCGCCCTCAACGTCCACGAGACAACCGTCTCGGCCTGCATCTCGGGAAAGGCGTCGAAGACGGCGAAGCGGCCGCCAAGGCCGATGATGATGTCCCCTGGCTCGGGATCCCTCGGGAGCCCAATCGCCGGGAGCGAGATCGTGAGCGACTGCTCCGTCTCAGGCCTCCCCGGAAGCCCCCTGGACGGGCGCTGGAGAACCATCGCGCGCGTGACGATGTCGGCCGCCCAAACGGGCGTGACGGGGGCGCCCGTCTGGGCGGGGGCAATGACGGGCGGGGAGATGGGGACGGTCGCCGCGCCAGCGGATGCGGTCGAGGATGCGGTCACGGTGTAGGTGGTGCCCGCGACCGCCAGACGGTCGCCCGCGACAAATCGTCCAACAAGACCTGTTGCGCGGAGGGAGATCGATGCGTCGCCAGGGTTTGCGGCCGCGCCGAGGACAAGCGGCCCCATCACCATCGGCGGCGATGGCTGCGGATCGGCCCCGGCGATGCGGGATATGAACCGAATGGTGAGGGACGATCCGCGGCGCGCGGCGACCGACCTGACGCGTGCGCGCGCCCAGGCTCCCGGCGCCATCAGACGGAGAACCTCTTGATGTGCGGCCTCAGCAGGGACTGAGCGGCGCGCGGAATGGAGCCGGCACCCTCGGGGGAGAAGGAGGCGGAGTATCCGGCCGTGCTCTCGCCGGTCGTGTTCGGGTCAAGGGTGGCGGCGTTGATCATGGCCTGCGCTGTCATGACGGTGGCGAGCGCGACATCTTCGGGCAGCGAGCCGGCGGTATAGGAGACCTCGACATTGCCGCGTCCGCGCGGGAAGAACCCACCCCGCCAGCGAAGGACCGGTCCGTCCGCATAGACATTCGCGAGATCGACCGGCGCGCCACCGACCCGCAGGGCGGAGATCGAGGCGACGGGCTGGTGGCGAAGCGGAATGCCGTCGGAATCTGTGCCGTCATGGACCTCGGTTCGAGCGGCCGCCTCGAACACCCTGTTGCAATGCGCCTCCACCGCGCGGCCGGCCGCGGCAAGGATGACGGGAAGCCAGGCCGAGTAGCCCTCCGGCACCTCGATGAGGGCCTGGTGCTGCTGGGTGAGGCTGATCACCCCTCTGCGTCCTCGGCCTGGGCCTTCGGGGGCCGGCCGCGACGGCGTGCTTCGGGCTGCGGCTCCCCTGCCTCGTCCTCCGCCAGGAGGCCGTGATGGGCGAGGCTTGCAAGCGCCTCGGAGGGAACCTCAACGAGGCCCTCGATGGAGGGGTATTCGACGCCGCCGAAGGAAATCGATCCGGCGGATCGGATGCGGGGCATGAGCGCCTCCATTGGGTGAAGAGGGGGCCTCTCGGCCCCCTCCAGGTCACGACCCCTGTCAGGCCGCGGCAATGTTGGTCAGAATCCCCATGCTCGGGGGGAAGTAGTGCTGGAGCACGCCGTCCATGTAGACGCCATACTCGTAGCGGCGGGTCCGCATCGGCCACTCGATCTGGTAGTAGTCGCGGCGCAGCAGCATCCGCATCACGTCCGTCACGCCCGACAGGGTGTAGGGCAGTTCGTTCGTGGTGAAGAGCACGGTGCCGGCCGGCAGATTCGGGTGCATCGCGATCGGGATGGTCTTCGCCGAACCCATCGTGAAGGGGTTCGTGTAGCCCTGCACCGAGGTGCCGCCGAGCAGCGACTGCTGCGCCGCCGAGAAGGCGAAGCGCTGCACGGCCGAGGTGTTGCCGGTCAGCACCTTCCTGCGGATCCAGTTCTGCTCCTGCGAGCTGACCCAGATGTTCGTGGGGCTGAGACGGTGGTTGTCCCAGAACCACTGGAGGGCCTCGTCGAACTCCTGGATGCCGCCGGCCGCGTCCGCGGTGAGGCCGGTGCCCGTGCCGGCGGTGCCGGTCGGCATCGCGCGGAAGTAGGACCCGTTGATCGCGTTCGCGGCCATCGTCAGCAGGCCATCGAACTCCAGCGAGGAGGTCGAGTAGTCCGCGCCGGTGTTGGACGCCGCGAGGGTCTGGCCGGAGCCGGGCACGGCGGTGATGAGCACCGAATTGATCGTGGTGATCGCCGCGATCCGCTGGGTGCCGCCGGTGCCGACATACCAGGCGTAGCCGGCGGCGCCGCGCACCGCGGAGACGCTCGCGGAGACCGTGTGGGCGTTGCCCGAGCCGCCAACGGTGACGCTCGCCACCGAGGACTGCTGCGCGGTGCCGCCGTTGACGGTGGACGAGCTGCCGTCGCCGCGGCTGAAGGTGATCTGGCCCTCCACGCCGTTGGCGACGCTCGCGCGACCGAAGCCGAAGGGCGTCAGCGCGACGCACACAACCTGCACGGCGGTGCTCGCGGTGATCGCGCCGCCGCTCGTCGCGGTGGTCAGCGTCGGGGTCGGCGTGGTGCCGAGCGCGAGGCTGCCGTTGCCGCCAACGATGACCCGCTCCTCCTCGATCATCAGGGAGCGCAGGAGGCCCTCGGTGGCGCGCGCCTTGACGTCATCGAAGCCCTGCGCGGCCATGTCGGCCTCGAAGGTCACGTTGTCGTCGAGGCCGAGACCGCGGAAGGCCGCGAGGTATTCGCGGACGGTCGTGTTGATCACGCCGCCGCGCGCGCCCTCGGCGAGGCCTGCGGGGATGCGGCCGTTGTTGATGGCCGTGATCGCGCGCCAGTTCGCCTGGATGCCCGTGCCGCCGACCGTGCGCGGCAGCGCGTTGCGGAAGGGCGTGAGGACCGGATAGAGGGTCTTGGCCGGCGCCTCCAGCGAGAAGGCGGTGAGGCCGGTGAGCTGGCTGGCGCTCTGCGTGAAGGCCTTGGCGAGCGCCGGATCGGCGTTCGACTTCTGTAGCGCGTCCTTGAGGAGCTGCAAGGTTTCCTGCGACGTCATGTCGTAGATCCCATAATTGTGTGACCGCTGCCCAGGCGGCTCCCTGCGGGCGGGTGCGGGGCGGATGCCCCGCGGCCTCGTGCCGGCGCTCACCCGGCGGTGACGAGCGTGGTGGTTCACGCCTCAATCACACATCAATGTGTCATCGAGGCGCGTCTCTTCTCCGCAAACCCGGATGGGCCGCGGGTTCTTCGGGCCAGACCCCTTGGGGTCAGCCGATCTGGATGCGGTTGCCCTGGGCGAGCTTGATCAGCTCGCGGGTCACGGCAGAGGGATCGCGCTCGGCGAGCTTCGCGAGGCTCTCGGCCTTTGCCGAGAGGTCGACGCCGCCATTGTCGTCGGCCTTGCTGACGGCCTGCGCGCCACCAAGGCGGGCGCGCGGAGCCGAGGGCTGGCTGCGGAGGCGACGAAGCTCCTCCTCGGCCGCAGCGCGATCGTCCTGCGCCTTCTTCAGTTCGGCGGCGGCAGCCTCCTTCGCGAGGCGGGCGCGATCAGCTTCCGCCCTCGCCGCCAGAATCTCGGCCTCGGCCGCGGTGTGGATCTCCGCCTCGGCCACGAGGGCGTGCGCCTTCGCGAGGGATTCGGCCATCACCGACTTCTCGACACCATCAACCGCCTCGTCCGCCTCCTCGTAGTCCGCCTCCTCTTCGGCGCCGGCACCATCGGCGTTCCGCACCGCATCAATCGTCACCATCAGGGCGGCGCAGAGGCGCTGCATCGTGTCGAGCGGGTCGAGCGGCTCCTCGTCATCGATCTCGGGCTCCTCGCCGCCCTCCATTTCCTCGTCGGCCTCATCGGCCTCGCCGTCATCCTCGCCCCTGCCCTTCCGGACCGGGGGCGCCGCCTTGGCAAGGCCGATGCCGGCGCGCACGCGGTCGAAGTCATCCTCGATCTGGGCGATGTCGTCGCCGCCCAGATCGGGCAGTTCAGCGCCGCCGTCAGCAGCCGCCGCAACCTCCAGGAGGCGAACGCCGAGGCCATACCAGCCATCGACAAGCTCGTGCAGGCCGGCCGATGCCGCCGCCTTGCGCATGTCCGCCTCGTCGTCGCTCTTCGAGAGCGACCCCGCGTCCCCAGCCAGGCGGTCGAGAAGGCCCTCGACCCCCTGGAGGATGCCGGCGAGTTCGGCGATGCCGCCCGTGTCGTCATCGAGGCCGGCCGCCTCAACAACGGCAGCGCCCATCTTCGCGAGAACCGCACCGCCATCGATGGGGCGATCCTCCTCGATGAGGGCGGCCGCCTCGCCGAATTCCCGGAAGCTCTTCTCCAGGAGATCCGCACGCCCCTCCTCGGGGCCGGAGATGATCTCGTCCACCGACTTGCGCAGGTCGCCAAGCAGATCGTTCAGCTTCGTCATATCTTCCCCTCGCGGGTTGCGGCGACCACGCTTGGGCGCCTTCCGTGTCCGAAGTGCCGCACGTCCCCGCGGCACGATGGGGCCGGTGATCCCGAAGGGGGTCATCCCGGAGGTTGGACTGGCGGGCGCCACCCAGCTCATGCGAGGCGGCGACGGAGTTCGAGGTGCTGGCTCGGAGAGGCGAGGCCCTCCCGCACCATCCAGGCAAGGGCGAGGGTGTCGTCGTCCCACCCGGATTTCATCAGGCCAAGGAGCTTTCTCGCCGCCTTGATCTTCTGCCGGACGAGAACGCGCATCCGCCGGTGGTCGCTGACGGTCCGGACGACCCTCTTGGCGTCGAGCCCCGCCTTCGTCGAGTAGAGTTCGAGCGCCTCATCGAGGTTGGCGCCGGTGTTCCCGTCGCCATACATTCCCGGCGTGAGTGCGCCCGTCATCCGCTCGATGCGGGCGAGCGCCTGAAGGCCCCTCTCGACCACCATCGCTGCCTTACCGTCCAGCCCGAGCCCCCTGAACCGCCCGATCTCGGACGCCACCTCGCTCCTGATCGAGGCCGCGCGATCGCGAGCGACACCAACGGCCCGGCCAGCATCCTGGCGCAGGGCCTCGGCGCCGCCGCGAAGGCGCCGTTTCAGACGTTCGCGGACATGCTCGGCACGCGCATCGGAGGCGCTCTCCGCCGGCGTCCCGTCCCCGACGCGACCATCGCCATCGCCGTCGCGCCTCTTGCCTCCGAGCCCGATGAGCTTCTCCAGAGGCTCCTCGGAGAGGAAGTGCGCCTTCTGGATGCGGCGACGGGTGCGCGCCTGGTAGCGATCAAAGGCGCTGCCGACCCCGGCGCCAGACCAGTCGCCGGCGACAGACCCCGCCATGGAGGAGAGTGCCGCGCCACCGATCTTCACCGACCAATGCCGGCCAGCAAGGCGGGATCCGATTGCGGCCGCTGCGCCAAGGCCGCCGACAAGGCCGCCGCCAATGCGGCCGATCGTGCCGTAGGCCCCATCCCTCGGCTCGGTGTTCGACCTGATGCCGCGCGCCGCCTCGCTGCGCTCCGCGCGCCCCTGCATGTAGCCGCCGAGCGCCGTCGCTCCGGCGATGCCGGCCGCGAACCCCGGCAACCCCCAGCGGACACCGTGGCGAAGCTTCGCGCCAACCCCGCTCTTGATGCCCGACGCCGCCCTTGCCGCGCGCTCTCCGGCTGCCCGGAAATTGCCCGAGGAGAGGGAGCGCGAGATGCGGCCAAGCCGAAGCGGCGGCATCTTCGGGCCAAACTCGCGAGACTTCGGAACGAAGGCCTGGCGGAAGCCGAGACGGCCCAGCTCGAAGCCTCCGGCCGCGCCGGCAACGCCCGCAAAATAGGCGCCGGTCGGACGGTCCTGGCGCCTCTGGCGGGGCATCCCCGTCGCGGCCGCGTAGGTCGTCCCGCTCTTGATCCCGTCCGTGCGCGACATCAGAAGGGAATCCCGTCTGCGGGGGCGCTGAGCGCGCTGGAGCGACGCTCGCTCACTCGCGCCATGAGATCCGCGCTGGCCACAGCGTCGATCCAGCGACGGCGCTCGAAGACCTTGATGGCGCCGTTCATCGCCCGCAACTCTGCGTCGGTGGTCGGAACGGGGGAGTTCTCGATCGACGCCTTGATCGCCTCGACGATGCGGTCCGCGGCAGCGCGCTTCGCCGCGTCGTCACCCCTCTCGCGAGCCGAGCGGAAGTCCTTCGCCGCATTGCGGATGCGGTCCCCTCCCGGCATCGCGAGACTGACCACATTCGCAGTCTGCTCGACATCAAGGAGGGAGCCGCTGGCCGACTTGCCGTTCGGCATCTTGAACTCGACGCCGCCATTGGCGCGGCCGAGGAAGTCGAAGAAGTCGTCGTCCTTCAGCTTGCCGCCGTTCTGGCCCCTTGCGCGGTTCACATCGCCTGCGAGGGCGTCGTAGATCTGCTGGCCGGCCTGCTTGCCGACCTCGTTCAGGCCCTTGTCGTTGATCTCCCGACGGAAGACGACGCCGTAGTCGGCCTCGTCGCGCTTGTCGTAGGCGTCGGAGCGGTTGGCCGCCTGCTGGAGGAACTTCGAGATCTTCTCCGCGCCCTCCTTCGAGACGTTGATCTGCCCGCCGCCCTTGCCGCCGCCACCGCTGTTGGGCGCCCGCCAGACGGTGCCGGGGACAGCGTAGTTGAGCTTCGGATCGGCGACGTTGTCGTTGGGGAAGGTGATGCCGCCCAGGAGGAGGCGGCGAGACTGATCGGCGGGGTCGCGGTAGTGGAAGTTGATCGAGACCTCGCCCTTGTCGCTCGTCGCGACGTCGTAGCGGAGGTCGGTTTTTGCCCTCGCCGTGGCGAGACCGCCGCCAGAGATGATGCCGGCGGCCACGCGACCGATGCGCCCCCAGAGCGGCTTGCCGACGCCGGTGATGTTGCCCTCAGCGTCGCGGGTGAACCTTCCGGCCTTGTCGCGCTCGATCCGGAAGAAGGCGCGCTTGCCGGCGTTCTTGATCTGCACCTTGGCGCGCCCGAGGGCTGCGCTGAAGCCACCCGCCGATTCGCCCCTTGCGCGACGATTCGGGGAGATGCCGAACACCCGCATCGCGGCCCTCGCCTCGTCGCCAAGGCCGCGCAGGGCGCGCCGCATCGGAGAGGATGTGGACCTCGCGCGCGAGAGGATGCGGGAGGAGATGAGGCCGTCCGTTGCGGCGACGCTGTCGCTGACCATGCGCCGCGAGATCCGGGACTTGCGGCGGGCATCCCACGCGGCCTGGGCGGCTTCCCGCCGCTGCCGGATGGCGAGGGAGGCCGTCTTGGCCTCCTGCGTGTGCGGGCGGGTCAGGCGGCCCGCGGCGGAGGTGTAGACGGACTCCAGGCGGTCATAGGCGCCCGATTCCATGAATGCCCGAAGATCCTCGTCGGCGATCGACCTGATTGCAGAGGCGGGGACCTTGCCGGACTTCGTTCGAGGCGCGGTTGCGAGCCACTCCTTCGCCTCCTCGCGGAGGGCGACGAGGCCATCGACGCGACCCTCGTGCTCCTGCACGATCCGGTCGAGGAACTTGTCAGCCCGTCGCCTCTCGCCGACCTCGCCAAGAAGGCGTGACTTCAGACCCGGCATCTCGGCACGGACAGAGGCGATCTCGGCCTCGACAGCATCCAGCAACGGGCGCTTCTCGGAGAGCTTCCCGGCGATCTCATCAAGCCTCGACTTGACGTTCGGCGTCGGATCGCTGCCGGCGGCCTCGCGAAGAACCTTCTCGTTCCTGACGAGATCATCGATCTCCTTCTTCAGGGCCTCGTAGGACTTCTTCCGCGTCTCGCCCGCATCCCGGAAGGCCTGCGGAGTGACCCAGGACGAGATCTCGCCGCCCGGAGTGAGGCCGCCCCCCTTGGGAGAGGCGCGGCGCGCGATCCACTCCCATTCGCCCGCCGCATTGATGGCGTCCTGGGCGGCGATCGCGCGGTTCGCCTCAGCCTCGAAGCGGCCGGCGTTGCGCTCCAGCATGGAGCGCACAGCGCCCTCGACGCTCGTCTTCTCCTTCGCGTTGGCGAAGGCCTTGCCCCAATCGGACACGGCCTTGGCCTCGTTCTTCTCGATGTCGGCGAGGCGCTTGTATGCCCGCTGCGTCATCTTGCGGACGCCGTAGCGGGTGATGGCGACACCTCCGGCCGCGCCGGCGAGCGCGCCAAGCGTCGCGCCTGTGCCAACCACGAGGACGGCCTTCGCCTTCGAGGTGAAGCGGCCACTCTCGTCGCGATAGGGGTTGCCGCGCCTCGCGTTGACGGCAGCAGCCGCGCCCCCGCCAATTGCCGCGCCGCCGAGACCAAGGGCAGCAAGGCCGGCCGCCTCGATGCGGCCGCCTGGGACGCGCGCGAGCATGGCGCGGCCAGCGGCGCGCTTCTGTAGGGCCGAACCGTCAACCTTCGTCGCGCGACGGCGATCGAGGTCGCGATTGAAGGCGTAGAGACCGAGCCCCGTCCCCACGGCCAGACCCGGCACGCGCAGGACGCCGCGAACCGATCGCATGCCGGGCCGGGTCGCATCGAGCGCGCGGCCGCGAGAGACGGCGTGGCGGATGCCGGAGGCGATCAGGCCGGGGCGGCTGGAGCGCATTGCGCGCTTCGCGCCGGTCTTGGCGCCGAGATAGGCGTCGTTGGCGGTGTTGATCGCGCGACGGAACCGCTTGCTTCCAGCCATCAAGGTCGCGGTCACGGGGGAGAGCGCGACGCCGCCAAGCTTGCGTCCGACAAAGCCGTAGATCCCGCCCGTCACGGCGGCGCCAGCCACGGCGCCAGCGCCGTTTCCGCGGTCCGCGGCCTTGCGCAACTCACCAAAGGTCCGCGGCTTGATGGGCGGGCTCGCCTTGGCGAGACGGGAGAGGTGCTCCTCGACGCGACGCATGCCGCGCATGTGGCGCTCGACGACACCGCCGCCCGGAACCCCTGCGCCGCGCTCCCAGGCCTTCTTCAGGTCACCAAGGCGCGTCCGCTGATGCGCGGCCGGATAGGCCTCGTTGTGGGAGGCCACCCGGCCGCGAAGCTCATCGATCAGCTCGGCGTCGATGCTTGGCCCGTCGGGGAAGTGCCGCTCCTCGACCGAGCCGTCGGCCTTCAGCATCTGGAAGGTGGCGGAGGGAACGCAGGGGCGGTCGACGATCGACACCTCGGACAGTCGCGGCGCGTAGCGGGTGAGCGTCGGGCGGTCGGGGTCCGTCCACTTCCTCGCATAGGCGCCACCAATCGACAGGCCGGTGTATGCGCCCGTCTTGCACATCTGCCAGATCTGCTCGTCGTCAACCTTGATTGCGACGTCGATGGCGCGCTCGTCCGGCTTCACCATCACATCGATGATGCGGCCCGCGACGCGCGGCTGGTGCATCACCCGGACATTGCCGAGCGACTTCCCACCGGAGGCCGCCTTCATCTCCGCGGACCACTGCTGGAAGGCCGTCACGGCCGCGTCGAAGTCGATGACTTCGCCTGAGCGGTCCGGCTCCTCGCAGAGGGCGCGCGCATGGATGACGCGCTCCTCCTCGTGGACCTTGGCAAGGCGGGCGAACAGCTCCATGCGAGACGTTCCTCCCGACAGACACACAGATATGTGATTCAGTGGCGCGACTATGCGCCCCGGCCTACTTCCGGCGAGACGCGTAGAGGGCGCCGCCGCCGCCAAGAATGCCGGTTCCGATCGCCGCAGCCGGCGCGCGCCGGCCAACCTCGGCCCCGATCCTCCCGCCGCGCTTCGCGCCACGGAAGAATCCACGCGGCTGGCGGCCACCAAGGGCGCCGATCGCACCACCAACGCGCCGGCCGACATCGGCGCCGGCCCGAGCGCCCGCCGCCGAGGCTCGGGAGGCGAGCGACCCGGCGCGCGCGCCAACTGCGCGGCTGAACGCGCCGGCGGACTGCATCGCGCCGCGCACCGCGCCGATGAACTTCTTCAGGTCCTCGTCGCCGCGCTCAAGCCAGGCATCCGCCATCGCGTCGGCCTTGTGCATCGCCTCGCCGGCCGCGCCGTCGAGCTTCTCCGCCTCGGCCATGTAGCGGTCGACAAGCTCCAACTCCTCGTCGGAGAGGTCGGCGATGGCGTCGTAGAACTCCTCGGGCAGGTCCTCGGCCTCGATCTCCTCGGCCTCGATCTCGGCCAGCAGCTCGGCGACCTCGTCGTCGGAGAGGCCCTCAAGCCACTCGTCGATCTCCGCCTCCGTGGGCTCGCCGTCGGCATCGGCGCCCTCCTCGCCGGCATCGGCATCGGCGACGTCAGCATCGTTCTTCAGGAGGCCGACCGCCTCTGCGGCCGCCTTCCGGAGGTCGGCATCCTCCTCGCTGGCGAGCCATTCGGCCGCGACGTCCTCTCGGGCGCCATCCGGCAGCGACTTGATGTTCGCGGCCGCCACGATGAGGGCGTTCGCCTTGAACATCGCATTGCTGCGCCGGGATTCGGGGAGCGCCTCGATCACGCCCGCCATCTTCGCCAGCGCCTCGTCGGCGGTGGCCACCTTCACGTCACTCATGTGGTCCTCCTGGGTGTGGCCCGCCGGGCGATGTCAGCCCTTGTTGGCGAAGTCGCGCTGCCAGATCTGGCTGTCGCGCACGCGGCGATGGCCGCGCGAGTAGGTGTGCGGGGCGGTCAGGGCGCGCCCCGCGATCGCGCCGGCAATGGCGCCACCGGCTGCCTGGCCGCTCCGCGCCCCGATAGCGGCGCCAGCGGCCGCCCCGCCGAGGGTGCTCGCCGTCCCGAGCAGCGTGTTGTTCGTGAGCCCGCCGATGTTGCGCTCGAATCGGCCCTTGAGGTCCTTCGGCGTCCTCTTCGGCGACCCACCGAGCTTCGAGCGCAACGCGTGCGCGTTCGCGCCGTGCTGGGCGCCCATCACCGCCCCAAGCGCGGTCCCGATCGGCGGCATGAAGAAGCCCGCGCCAGTTCCATGCGCCACCGCGCCGCTGATCGCGCCGCCGCCGCCCGCGCGTCCGATCTCGCCGTATCGCTCATGGATGCGCCGTCGGGCCTCCTTGCGAAGCTCCCCGCCGATCTCGCCCTTGCTGAGGCCAGCCCATCGCATGCGGCCAATGTCGGATTTACGCATGACGCCCGTCTCCGCCTCATCGAACTTGTTGGCCGCCTTTGCGCGCTCCCTGTCGCGCATCTTGAATCCCTCGCTCTGATTGAGCGCGCCGAGACCGGCGCCAAGGGCGGCGCCGGTCGCCATGGCGCCAGCCACGCCAGCTCTCGTCTTTGCGCCAGATCGTGCAGCCTGATGGGCTCCGAGAAGTGAGCCCGTTGCGCCCAGGTAGACGCCGGCCGACACCAGGGCGCGCCTGCGGGACGCCTCGTCCGCGGGCAGGAAGTTGTCTCGGGTGTCGTGATAGCTGGAATGCGCGCCAGCCGCCCCCGCAATCGCGGCGCCGCCCAGGGTCGCCGCCGCCAGCGGGCGCGCCTTCATGCGGGAGATCGACGACGTGAAGCTGTTGGAGAACACGCCTTCGGCAATCCTGCGGCGCATGGCAGACCTGACCGCGGCCTGCTCAAGCCCGAAACCCCCGGCATCGCCAGCCACCCCCGAAGCGAGATCCAGGCGGATACCGCCACCGCCGCGGCGCGCCTCAGCGATTGCGTCGCGGACGCGCTCGCTGACCTGCGCGGCCGGGCTCCCCGAGCGCGCCGATCGCTTGCGGCTGGCTACGCGGTCATAGGCGGCGCGGGCGTCGATCTCGGCCTGCTTCATGTCGCCGCCCCTATTAGCGGCCTCCTCCATAATCTTGCGCCGCGCGGCCTCTGCCTTGGCGTCTGAGGGGCCGGCCGGCGCGCTCTCTCGAAGGCCGGAGCGGGCCTTGGCTCCCGCGCGCTTGACGCTCTCGCGAAACGACTTGTCTCTGCGCAGAGAGAAGGCGGCCAGCTTTCGCCCGACCGTTCCCCGCCCGAGAGGGGATCGGCCGTCGGCACCGCGGTCTGCGATGGCGGCGGCGGTAAAGCCGGCTGCGCCGCCTATGGCGGCGCCCGACAGCGCGCCGAAGCCGCCCATGACCGCCCCCGCGGTGTTGCCGGCATAGCGCTTCCAGCGCGCCTTGGCCGCCTCGCGGCGCTGCTGACGCTCAGCCTCGCTGAGCGGGGATCCGGCTGCTCGCTTCTTCATGGTGCCCCCCTTAGACGGCTTCTGCCATCAGGTTTGTGATGCGCCCCCGGCGAGGCGTAAGTCTGATCTGCAAAGTGCAGCGGCAGTTCACGGTCTCACCCGCCGGGGCCTCGGGGTCGTGCGGGTGACGTATCGCCACCCCGTTCGGCAGCACGAAGGCCGCATCAATGCCGGTCACCGTCTTGCCGTGCAGGCCGCGATGGCTGTCGCGCGTGCGGTCGTCGCCGGTGGCGAGCCAGGTCTTCTCGACCTGGAGGTTGAAGGCGTCAGACGCCTCCCGTGCCGCGGCGATCCCGCCGAGATTCGACGCGCGCAGCCCCTCCGTGCGGGCGATCGTCGTGGCCCGCAGCGCGATGTAGCGTCGCTGATAGGCCTCGACCATCGCATCGACCCGCTCGCGGGGGATGGGCTCATCCGAAGCGAGAGAGCGGATGACGCTCCGGTCGTATCTCCTGTCGCGCAACTCACGACCGAGCGCCCGCCTCCGCACCATCACATCGGCGCTCTCCAGCTCCGCGCGATAGTTGGCCACGGCCTGTGCCTGGTAGGCGGTGAGGCCGACCGTGTCCCGGATGCGCCGGGAGATCGCCTCCGGCCCCGCGCCCTGCGCCATCATCGTGGTGAGCGTGCGCCTGATCGTCTCGCGCTGCCCCTCCTCGATCTGGCGAATGAGATCGAGGCGATAGGCCTCAAGATGCGTGAAAACCCGCGGCTCGATGAGGTCGAACGAGACCGCGATCGTCGGATCGCCGGAGACCGCGTGGCGTGCCCCGCCGATGAAGGGGCGGCCCAGCGGATCGAGTGCCTCGCGCAGCTTGTCGCGATAGCGGGTGTCGGAATCGCTGGGGTTGGCGCGAAGGCGATCGATGATCTCGGCGGCCCGCTCGCGAAGGCTGAGGAAGGCTCTGGTGAGGCGCCCGGCGACCGGACCGACGCCAACCGATCCATCCGGCGGGGCGATCTTCGAGAGGGCGTCCGACTTGCTGAGGGCGTAGGCGCCGGCCCCGCCGATGGCCGCCCCGGTTGCCGCAGCGATGAGGCGACCCCTGCGGCTCGGAAAGCGCGTCAGGACGCGGGAGGAGAGGCGCCGGATCCTCTCCTCGGTGCGGGCAGCCCGGACCTCCGGGGCGTGACGCATCTCGGCGACCCGCTTGATGCGGGAGACGGCGCGCTCGGACCTTGCCCTCAGGCGGATCGCCTTGCGATCAAGGTCGCTGAGGACGGCGCGCCGGATGCGGTCGAGGTTCTTCCCATCGATGCTGGGCGGGACGCGCTGGGTGGTGGCCTCTCGCTTGAACTTCGCCCCGACGTCCCCCGACATCGGGATGACGACCTTGCGCGTCGTCCTGACGCGCCCCCTTGCCGCTCTCCTGAGCCAGGCATTGAGGGCGTCCTGCCTCATCTCATCGGCCGCCTCCTTTGAGGCCGCCTCGGAGATGAGGGCGCGGTCAACCTCAGAGAGGTGGGGCGCCGCGTCATTCGACGCATCGAAGTCGAGCGAGCGGCGGACGGTGCGCGTCCAGGCCTCGGATCGGCGCTGCGCCTCGGTCTCGGCGCGGCGAACGCGGCGCGGCTTGCGGGCCAATTCGAGGTCTCGACGTCTTCCCGCAAGCTTCGCCTCGCGCACCTGGGACGCGATCTCGGCATCGATGTCGCGGACGACGGGCGCCCCATCGGGGGCCGCCTCGCGGTTTCGCAGCCTGAAGGAGCGCTCGCGCATCTCCTGGCGCTGGATCTGCTCGATCCTGCGCGGAACCACCCACTCCACGGAGGCCCTTGCCCTGCGGGAGGCGATGTCGTCGAGGGTGCGCCGCGTCGCGGACTTGATGCTGTCGATGCTCTGCTGAAGTCGCGCTTCGTCCGCGGAGTTGCGGACGGCGTCATCTCGCCGCATGCGGGCCGCGCGAGCGATGAGGGCGTCGCGGTTGCCGGCCCTCGTGAGGGCGACCGCTGCGCGCTCCGCGGCGACGCCGCCCGCCACCGCTCCCGCGACGGAGGCGCCGGCTTCGCGGGCCTTCCGCCAGCGCGAGCGCGCCGCCTCTCGGCGTTGCTCTATCTGCGCATCCGACAGGCGCTTCTGGACGCAATCGTGGCTGCTGACTTCGTCAAGTGCCAGATCCACAGGAGAATGCAAGTCGGACTTGGCGGATTCCGCGTGCGACACAGTCTGTCCCCTCTATTCGGAAGCCAAGATCGGCACCGCGTCCTCGCAGGAAATCCAGATCCTGGCGCCGCAGTCGAGGGGCTTGTGGGGGGAGTAGACGACCCTCGCAGGCCCGATGATCTCGACCTCGTGGGCGTAGGTCCTCTTCCGGCCGCGGCGGATGATGAGGGGTGGATCGTTGGTGCCGCTCTTCGTGTTGCGCGCGACCGTCTGGCGGTTCACATGCACGATGGCGCCCATGGCTAGAACTGGCTCCCCGCAAGTCCGGCCACGATGGCCGGATCCGCCTCGTCCATATCGTCCGGGCGCGCGATCGGCGTCGTGCCGGAGACTTGCACGAAGGCGAACATCGCCTTCGTCTTCGAGACATTCCAGCGCCTCGCCGGCTCGCCTGGCGGGGGAAGAATACCGGCAAGACGCGGATCTCGCTCGATCTCCGCCTTGCGCGCGTCCGCGATCTCGGCTGAGCCCTCGAAGCCGCGCATCGCGCGGAGGATGGAATCGGATGATTCGCTCATGGATGTCCCTAGATAGATGCTGTGCGCGCCGGGAGATCGCTCTCGGCAAATGGTCGCTGGAAGATGGAGGCCCGATCAATCTCCGCAAAAAGCGGCGCGCTGTTACCTGATGCGTTGCCGATCTGGAGCGTCGTGAGCCCAGCGGTTGGGCCGCCGCCGGTCCCCGCCACAGGACCGCCGTTCGAGCAGACGGCCACCCTTCCGCTCCCGTCGATCGACATGCCGACGCTGTTTGGAAGCCCAAAATTGAGGGGGTTGATGGTGTTCGATGCCGAGGCGTTCGCGGCCGCTCTCAGATAGATAGAGGATCCGAGATTGAGCATCGCGAATCGGTTGACGTTGCTTCCATCGTCAATCTGCACATACCACTGATTGGACCCAGCCGCCTGCGGTGTTAGCCGCATAAGGATCGCGCAGGCGCCATCCGGTCCGATCCCGAGGGCGGACAGCGATGCATTGATGAGGTCGGCGGAGCGGGTGCTTGATGCCAGCGTGCCGGGCATCGGGAGAATTGGGGTGGACGCGAACGTCCCCAACTCCAACTGCGGCCAACCGACTGTCAGCTCAGCATCCGCCGCCGCGCTCGCGGTCCACCGCACCACATGCCGCGCAAAGGCAGCAGAGGCCGGCGCGACCGCCGTGAACGACCATCTCGCCTGACCCAGACGGGCCGTCGTCGGCGTAAAAGGGAAGGATGTCTGCGCGAGGGAGGCGCCAGCCGAGTCGAACCACTGAATTTCGCAAGAGAAAGCGAGACCAGCCAGCGATCCCGCGCTCAGCCGCGCGAAGAATGACGCCGTATAAGACGAGCCCGCCGTAACGGGCATCGCAACGGTCCCAGCCGCGTCGAACCGCTGATCCGCATTGCCGGCCGTGGCGAACTGAAACCTGACGGGGACACCTGTGATCCCGTCCTCATTCACATACGCGCCGTAGATCCGCGTGAGGTTGCCGCCCGGAACGGCGGTCGCCCAATGTGTCGGCTGGGTGCCGGGATTGCCTGGCACCAACCCCTCCGCGCGGGGGTTCCTCACGCCATTCGTTCGCTGCCCCTCGACAAGAAGGGCGCCGGAACTGGATGCGGCGTAGGCGACACTTGAGCCCGGCACGCCGACGGGAGGGAGGGAGACCGCACCCTCGGATGCGGCGGGCTCAAGCTGCGGCCAGCCAATGAAGATGGAGAACGTCACCGCGGTCCCGGCAGGGATCGAATCGGTCGCGACGGAGGCGCGGACCCGCGTGACGCCCGTGTTGTTCAGGGTGCGCGTGTGAACCCGCCGGAGAAGGGATGCTCGGGTCGCGTCGATGCCCGCGCTGCTCGACGCAAGGAGAGACAGCGCAGAGTTCTCCTCGACGACCTCCAGCCGGAGGCCCGTAACGGGCGCGCTTTCGATGTCCACCTGGATCCAGGCGCTGGCGGTCCAGACCTGCCCAGGGGAGGCCATTGCGCGCCCGCTGTCGAGCACGAAGGTCATACCGCCCGCCGTCGTGACGGTGCCTGTCACGGAGATCAGGACACCGCCCACGCCGGAGCGCGTGACGCGGCTGTAGGTGGCGGAGAGCCCGGCGGGGAGGGCTGTCACCCAATTCGTTGGCGCTGTCGCCCCGCTCGCCCCCTCGGCGCGCGGATTCCGGAGCCGGTTGACGCCGACCACGACGCCGCCCCGCCACCGCGGCTGGTCGCCGCCAACCATCTGCCAGGTGCCCGCCGAATCAAGGAAGGTCGAGAGGGTGTTCACCTGGGACCTGGTTGCCGAGATGCCGACCGGAATGACACCGTTGGCCAACTCCGCGACCGGACGGGTCCTCGCTCGCCGCCTCGCGAGGAAGGGCAGCATCAGGAGACCTCGACGATGCTGAGCGTCCCATCGACGGAGTGTCGCCGCGTCGCGACGCACACGGGGCCGGAGGGCACCCCCACATACTCAACGATCCCCGCCGGGAGGAAGAACCCACCCGACGACGCATCGGCGCCAACCCCGATGACCACCCAGCAGTCGGAGGTGGACACAAGGCGGATGATGCTTGCGCCTGCCGTCAGGACGGCGCTCTGCGTGCTCGATGCCCCGATCGCGACCGAGCGCATCGTGCCGAACGAGAAAACCTGTGCGATTCGGCCAAGCGAATCCTGTGCGAGCGGCATGGTAAATCCCCTCAGGTTGCGAATTTGGTGATGGCCGCCCTCATGACGGCAGACAGGAGCCGGCGCCGCGTTGGCGTCTCGCCGGACGCGCCCCTGATCTTGTCGGCGCGGCCGCGCGCCGCGCGCAGCGCGCCCGCCATCGCGGTCACCGGCGGTGAGGCATCGGCGATCATGTGACCAAGCTTCGAGCCGGCCGATCCCATGACGACGGATCGCCGGAAGAGCTTCCGCATCGGCTCGCCGATCTCGTCGAGAATGTGCCCCACAAGGCGCTCCTCGCTTGCTGTGAGAGCGATGTGGCCGCTGTCGAACTTGATGGCCCTACCAACGGGGCGCGCAAAGGTGGTGACGAGACGATAGATCCTGGAGCCCTCCTCGGGCCTGGCCAGGACAACGATCTGGTCGAAGTCCCTGGTGTATGGCGTAACGAGGGTGATCTTCGTCTCGCTGGAGCCAGAAAACATCTCCCTCGCACCGTCGATCGCGTCAGGAAGTCGGTTCAGAATGTTGCGGATATTCGCCTGAAGGGCGGACTTGCGTCTCGCCTGGAGCGCTGCCTGATCGGCGCGCGGATCATGGGTGTGGCCGGGAAACTGCCCGTCTCGGTCCTTAACCCTGCTCTGAAGGGTGTGAAGGATGCCGTATCCCTCGTTTCCGAAGCCGATCTCGATAGGTCCGTGTTTCGATTCGAAGATGAATGATCCCGATCGCTTCTGGGCGATGTAGGTAAGCGCCGCCTTCGCCTCACTCGGACTCTTGGTGGAGAAGCGCTGGCCGCCGCGCATTCTCCCGTGAACGGATTCAATGATCTTCGCCTGTCTGCTGTCTGCCGCCCTCTCTCCGCGGGTTCCATCTCCGACCCTTCCGTCTCCGTCGCCATCCCGAACCCTAAGTCCGGACGCATCTTTCCGGAGGGCGATTCCGCCTCGGCGCGCCAGAAGCGCCTGGCCTGCGGCGGTCATGTCAGCCTTCTCGACCGCGCGCGTGCGGTAGTTCGAGCCTGATCGCCTCGCCGCAAGCCAGTCGCTCTCTGTGACGTTTCGCGACGACCCGGCCCACGACGTCTTGACGCCATCCGCGTGATCGAACCGGCTGATCCGAACGCGGGTCTTGCCCTCGCCCGTCCTGCCGTAGCCATAGACGATGTTGGTGGGCTCTCGGCCATCAGGCGATTTACCCCGGAGGTAGCGGCCGATGTTGTCGATGTCGGGCGTGCTCGGCACGGTATCGACGGGGTGGTTGTGGTAGATTCGCCCGATCCTGCCGAGGGCGGCCTGACGCTCCAGGAAATCCATGTCCTCGGGGGCGCCGACACCGAAGGCGCCACCACGCACCTCGCGGGTGACGCGTCCGTCGCGGTCGGTGACAACCATCCTCTCCCGCGCGCGCAGAGAATCCCTGGCAAACTGGCGCCGAAGTTGCTTGCCGGTCGGCTTCTTGCCCACGGAAACGGGGTTGGTGACGACGTCTCTCAGATGTGCCGGGATGTCGCGCGCATGACGCAGGATCTCGCGTGCGCCGATGGTGCTCGTGCCCCGCGTCAGATCGCTGCCAGCCCCGGCGTTGAGCGCCTTCATGCCGCCCCACAGGAGGGCGTGGCGACCGACAAGCCCCGCGGCCTTCATTCCAGCGGCAACGCCGGCAACCCCCAGCGCCGCTCCGGCGGCCCGCTCCCGGTCGCTGCTGCCCCGGCCTACGCCATATCCCGCACCAAGACCAAGGAGCGATCCCGCGGCGGCGCCGCCAATGCCGGATGACATGGCCTGCTGCGTCGGAAGGGCGCTCGCCTGGTAGGGCGCGATGAGCCCCCGGCGCAGCGCATGTTCGGCAAGCCTCTTGCCGGCGGCGCGGCCACGCATCGCGGCAAAACCGCCGACAGCGCCCGCCCCGATCGCGGCGCCGAGCGCCTTTCGGCTGCGCCGCCCCTCGGCCTCATTTCGAATGCCGTCGCCGTCGCCGTCCCGCCCGACCCTCGCCATCACAGCATCTCCCGGAGGTGGCTTGGGCCGGGGGCGCGCTTGGCAAGCACGGATGCCACGCCCCCTTCGGCCCCCCTGGGGCGACGCAGATCGGCGCTTTTGAGGAGAACGCGATCGGCAAGACGGTCAGCGCTCGCCAGCTCGATCGCGTCACTGAGGTCGTCGAGCCAGCGGGCGTCACGCACGACCGGCGCGTCGGACTTGATGAACTGGTTGTTGGTGGGCCTCGGTGGGCGAACCCGCCCCTCCCCCGTCATGCGATTGATCTTCTGCTGGCCAGTCTTCTTGTCGATGAAGGGGACGCCGAACTCACTCCTGTAGGGAGCCTGCATCCCCTTGAACTCGCCGGAGGTGAGGTCGCTCTTCATGCGGCGCGTCGTGTAGCGGATGAAGTTCTCCAACGGGGCATAGGTCGCCCTGTCGCTGTCGGAGAGCTTGTAGTCATACTCGATGAGGTAGGCATCGTTCATCGCGATCGCCGTCGCGTGGCGGTAGGCGCGCTTGATGTCGGAGATCGGCGTTCCCTCGGGGATGATGGCCCGACCCCGCCGGTCCGGCTCCATCGCGCGCTCGATCACGTCCGCCCGGATGCTGTTGGCGTAGGACTGCACGCGGCGGAGGTTGTCGAAATGCGCGTCGTGACCGATCGCCTTCGGGATGTGCTGCTTGAAGCGGCGCACCCCCTCTTCGCTGAGGATCGGCGAGGCGTCAGCCGCGTAGCGCAGCCCCTCGGCCTTGTCGCGCATCTTCTGGGCGGCCATCTCGGCAACGAAGTCGCCCTGCCCCGCACTCTGCCGGCGCGCGGCCGCGGCCTCCAGCCTGTCGGCGGCGCTGGTCAGCCTCTCGGGTGCCGGCGGATTGCGCTTGGCCCAGATGTTCTGCACGACGCCGGGCGGGGTGCGCTTCGGGCCGTTATCCATCGTGCTCCAAGAGGCTTGGCGGAAGGACGGCGCGCCGTCTGCGCCCTTGCTGTCCGCGCCCCTGCCGGGGATGTCCTTGAAGCGGCCGCGGTCGTCCCGCTGCACCTGGCTCTCCTGGAACTTGCGCAGGAGACGCTGTCCTAGCGTCATGTCGTTCTTCTCCACGCGCCGCCTCGGCGGCTTGATTTCGCGACTACTCTGAAACTCAAGAACGGACGGATCGAAGATCACCATTTCGGCGGGGCGCTTGCGCCGCGCCCATATGTCGCTTGGCGCGAAGTTCTCAGCCGCATGAATGCCGGCGAGCCTGGCCGCGATGAGGTGCCTGCCCTCGATGCGCGTCAGATCTTCATCGCGCCCGCCAGTGATGAGTAGCCACTCCGGAGTCTTGTAGCGGGCTACCTTCGCGTCTTCTCGCAGCCGGTAGATCGAGAGCGCGCCGGGCTTGCTCAGTGGCTCCCCGGTTTTGGCATTCACGCGCCCGTAGAACTCCGCCTCCCTGCGATATGGAGACGTGAAGACGGCGCCATATTCTCTAGGTATTGGCGACGGGTCTGGCTCAGGGGCGCCGCGATAGACGGTTCTGGCAGCATTCGCCCATCGCGCCTTAGCGGCCTCCACGCGCTGGCGGCGCTGCGCCTCGCTTAGGCCGCTCATGGATAGTCAGGCCCGTGGAGGCGGCGCTCGGCGTCGCGGAGGACGGCGGCCACCTTCGGGTGGACCTTTGCCCGGCGCGCCCTGTCTGCGGCGCGCGCCAATCCCCTCGCCCGCGCCTCTGCCTCGTCAGGCAGCATCTCCGGCGGATCGAAGGAGTCATCCTCATCGCCCTCGATACCGGCCGCCTCCGCCGCCTCGGGCGGAATGCCGGCAAGCGGATCGCCGCCCATCATCGAGGGATCGCCGCCCATCATGGGGTCTGGCATCGGCAGGCTCGACTGGCCGGAGGCCTTCGCCCTGGCGATGTCTTCGAGGAAGATCATGCCCATCGGTCCCTGTCCGTAGAGGGCAGGCCCGATGCCGACGGGATCGGCGCCGAGCGAGATGCGCCACTCATCGAGGCTCTTGGCGCCGTGCTGCACATAGAGAAGGTCGAGATTGGCCTGCTCCAGCGGCTTGAGCTGACGGAAGTCCTCCCAGACGAACTCGATGTCGTCGCGCTTGAAGATGCGGCGAATCAGCTCGTCCATCAGGTCCTTGACCCACTCCATCAGGGGCTGAAGGCCGTCCTCGATGGCGCTGTCGTAGGCCGTCTCCGCCGTGGAGCGGTTCTGCATCTTCACGAAGGGCAGCGGCGGTAGGCTGAAGCAGTAGCAGATGATCCGCGCCAGCCACTCGTCGAACTGGTCGAGAAGGCCCTGCTCGGAGCGGGTGAACTGAACCGCGATGCCGCCGGGGACGAACTTGGCGTGGCGGCGCTGCGCGATGTTGCCCTCCAGGAGGGTGTCCCAATACATCTGGAAGTCGCGGATCTGGTCCGGCGTCCACTCCGGCGGCACGCCGATGATCGCCTCGGGGATGTTGCCCTCCGTGAAGAAGGAGAGCTGGCTGATCTGGCGGCGGATCGCGATGTTGACGGTCGTGATGACCTGCTCGACGGGGCTGAGGCCGTAGAGCTTGTGGGCGCGCGGGTTGCGCGGACGGTAGATCAGCTCCTCGCGCGTGAACTCGCTTGCCGGCAGCCCCTTAAGGACCTGCTGGTAGGCGGGAGCCGGCGGAAGCGGCGTGCGGCCGGTCTCGTCGATGATGCGGCGAATGGTCGCGCCATCGAGGATCTCGGCTCCGTAGACGCCGCCACCCCTGTCTGGCCTGAGGTAGATCGCCGGCGCGTCGATGACGAAGATCTCCTCCAGGAGGAGGCGCATCCAGGTCGCCCAGGTATGTTCCTTGTCGGGCGACCGGAAGAACTTCTCGATCTCCTCGCAGACCGCGTCCGCCTTCGGTCGGATCTGTCCGCCAAAGGGCTTGCGATACTGCGCGCCCCAGCGGAGCTTCGACATCTGGTCCTTGCGGGTCTCGATCACGAGGCGGAGGAGGTCGAAGTTGTCGGCGAGCCCGCGCAGCACCTCGAAGGTGACCGGCTCATGAGCGCGGGGCTTCGAGGTGAGGTTGTATCCGGTGGCGTAGTCGAATGCGCGCCCGCGCGTCTCTGGCGCAACGGGCTGGACGGGCCTCCCTGGGCCGAACCACCCCTGCAAGGGGTCGAGCGACTGCTGCATCTGCTTGCCGGAAATGCGATCGGCCACCCCCTGCGGGATGGCCGTTTCCTTACCGCCGCTGGGTGGCATGGCGTTCCTCATCCGATCCCGAGGCGGCGCTGCAACTCATAGCCGCCGAGAAGGTATCTTTGATCGTCGATCCGCTGGGCCGCGCGCGCCCACCCGTCGCGACCAACGTCCACGCCGACGATGGTCGCCGCGATCCTTCGGTCGCGCGGCAACGCGTCGTGCTCCCGCATCATCCTCATCGACAGGCGCTTCTGCGCCTCGATCAGGGACGTGTCCGTCTCTGCGGGCTCGCTGACGCCCGCGGTCTTCTTCCGCCTCATGTCGGTCTCTCTCCGCTTGGGTGTGCGCCCACAGGTCCTCGGCGACCAGCACGGGGTCGATGCGTCGGTCCGTCCACCAGGCCGCCTCATCGCCCCTCCTGTGGAGGGAGCGGTGGCACTCATCGCAGGCGGGGATCGTCCACTGATCGCCCGCCTTCAGGCCTCGCGCCTTTGGCTGGACGTGGGTGAGGTGATGGGCCTGGCTTGATGGACCCCTGCCGCACGGGAGACAGCGCAGGGACCGCACGAACTGAAGGTGAAGGCGCGAGCGGTGTCGCCGAGGCTTCTCGATCACGACACCGCCCGCGCGCGGCCGGGAACAACGGGGGGGATGTGCCCCCGGCCGATGGGGATCATCCGAGGATGTCAGCGACGCCGCCGGCGGGAAGCCTCACGGAGGCGCCTGGGGCGTCTGCAAAAAGGCGGATGCTCTCGGTGGGGGCGGCCGGCCCGGCGTCGAGGGTTCGGGCCTCCTTGCTGAGGGAGACCATCTCGAAGGAGACAATGCTGGCTAGGATCTGGTGCCACGTCCTGCGATTGAGCGGTCCATCGGAGAGGTCGCGGCCCCGACAGTGGCGTTCGCCCGCCCGCGGCTTGCGGGAGGAGCCCTGGCATCCGAGGTAGCCCTCGCGGCCATCCGAGATGGCGACGATCTGGTAGCGGTTGGTGTCGGTGTAGAGGCGCACCACAAGGCGCGCCGCCTCAGGCCCGATGCCGCTCGTCGATCCCCTCTCAACGACCTCGATATTGCTGCCGAAGCGCGAGAGGTCGGAGAGCATGTCGATGAAGTCTTCGATCCTGGCCATAACGGCCTCCTCTGTCCGGAATGCGCCGGCCCGCCGCCCCCCTATGGGGAGACACACATATATGTGCTGTCTCGGCAGGTAAAGACAAGCTGACCGCCGGGATTGAGGCGCATCTTGATGTGGGCAAGCCAATCGGCGTCGCGCAGGTCGTTGCAGGGGGTTGCGACCACGACGAGATCGAAGCTGTGGCCGGTGACGGCTGAGTGCATCCGGATGACGGACCACCCCGGCATGGCGCGCCGAAGGGATGCTGCGGCCTCCTCGCCGGCCACGACAATGGCGTTCCGCTCACTCCACGAGCGCCCACGGCTGAGGGCGGGCATCAGGCCGACTTCGCCGCGCGCTTCACGAGGAGGCGGAAGCGCCCATCCTCGCCGCGCCGGTTGGCCATGATGATGGCGCCCTCATTTGCGGCCTCTCGCGCATGGGAGACGCCGACCACGGCGCCAGGGACGCTCTCCCAGACGGCATTGCGCGGATTGCGCACGGCGATCTCAACGAATCGATCGCGGGGGATGGTGCCGATCACTGCCTGGTAGGCGGGGCGGCGGATGCGAGGTCCCATGTGGCGTCCTGTGATCCGGTCATGAAAAAGCCCCAGCGCCGGTCAGGCGCTGGGGCGGGTGCGGTGATGTGTGCTGGCAGGAGCCCAAGGAATCGAACCCTGATCGTCGGTTTTGGAGACCGAAGCTCTACCGTTGAGCTAAGCCCCCACAGGGTCTGGCGGGCGCATTCGAGCCGGGGACGCCTGAGCGCCCACTGCGCGGCTCCAACGCCAGATCCCCACCAGAGGAATTACACATAATAATGTGTTGGCGGCCTCGCAAGGCCTAGGCGTTGCCGATTTGGGGGCTGATCTCGGCCCCTGTCATGTCCGGCCTCAGGCGGTCGAGGCGGGTGACGCGATCCTCGGGTGCGAGCCCAACGCCGCCGTCGTGGGAGAAGCGGATGAAGCGGCGGCGCTCACTGTCCTGGAGGGTCGCGAGGCGCGTGGCGAGGACGGGCGGCACAAGACCGTCGGGCCACACGAGGATCGTGGAGTGGGACATCAGGCAGCCTCCTCGTTGATCTCTTCGAGGCCAGTCGCGTCGCGGTGGCGGGCGGGCATGGCGTTCATCATGATCCCGGCAATCGCGCCGATGACATCGGTGGGCTCGCAGCCGAGCGCCTCAGACATGAGGGCGGCCTCCTCGGTGAGGACCGCCATCGCATGCCAGATCATCTCTGCGCTCGTGGTGGGACCGGCGCCCTCAGCGATCGCGCCGGAGATCTCATTGAGGGCCTGGAGACTCGGCCGCATGGCTGCGATCTGCCGCGCCAGGTCGCCGGAATCGAATGGTTTCGTGGTGCAATACTGACACATTGGAAATGTCCAGGAGGGGCTCTCTGGGCGGAGCTTTCAACGATCACGACTTCGTTAGTATATGAACGAAGAGGCGGGGCTATGGCAGCGCCGAATTCGCGCCCTGGGCGAAAAAATCGATTAGACCCGTCGTGTTTGTGGTGAGGGCGGAGAGCGCTCCGGCGGTTGCATCGACATCATCATCATGGGCGCCATTCGGGAACATTTGGAGAACAGAAAGGTAGTCGGCATTCCAGCCGCGATCAACCAGAGATACGTTTCCGACCTCCACCTGGGCCGCGAAGGGCATCGCGCGGCTCACCTTGTCGCCCGTCTCCCTCTCACCGAAGACCGGCCAGCCCGACAGGACGCCCGTCGCGAGGTGGTGGTAGTGCGCCTTGCCCGCCGCGCCGGGGTCGATGGGGAGGCGAATCCGCACCCTCTTGCCGTCGCGCTCCGCCGTGGCGCGGATCGCGCGCTCAACCTCCGCCGGCCCTGCGCGCAGCTTCACCACGTCCACGACATAGAATCGCTTCGTCGATCGGCTGCGCCCCATGAGGACGCCGACCGTCCAGTCCGGGTCGGATTTCTGGATCTTCGCTTCGGTGGCCGCGAGGTCCCAGGAGCGGACAAGCGAGAGATCGTCCGGCGCGGCCGGCGCAAGACCGATCATATGGGTGCGGATGACGCCGCCCTCGCGCGGCACCGGGCGCTGCTGGAGCTGCCCCGCGGCAGCGTAGCTGTGCCAGCCGCCAAACGAATCAGCGAGAAGGTCGAGCGCCTCGCGGCCATAACCCGCCACGTTCAGCGCCTCGCCCGGCTCCTTGCGGGGGTCACGCGGATGCGCTTGGGGGTGGTCGGGCTCGTAGAGAGCCGGCAGGACGAGGTGGCGCCAGCCCTTCTTGATGCAGGCCCCGGCGCAGTCCCTCTCGTGAACCCGCTGCTGGATGACCGCCTTGGCGCCGGAGAGCTGGTTGTTGAGACGCGACGGCATCGCCTCGAACCAGAAGCTGAGGGCGGCCTCACGGTCGGCGCTGCTCTCGCCCTGGGCGACGTTGTGCGGGTCGTCGAAGAGGAGGAAGTCGGCGCCCTCCCCCGTGACGCCCGAGGCCGGGGAACAGGACCAGCGGTGGCCGCCAGCCGTGTTGCGGTAGTAGAGCTTGTTGTCCTGGTCGAACTGGATCTCGACCGCCGGCCACCGCTCCCGATACCACGGCGTCTTGATGAGGGTGCGCGCCTTCACCGCGTCGCGGGAGGCAAGCTTCAGGTCGTAGGAGGCGGTGATGAACTTCGCCGTCGGATCCCAGGTCCAGACCCAGGCGGGGAAGAGCACCGAGATGAGAAGCGACTTCGCGTGACGGGGAGGGATGGCAATGACCAGCTCCCGCGCGCGTCGGCAGGCGACCTCGTGCATCTCGGCGCAGATGAGGTCGATGTGCCAGTTCGGGATGAAGGGCGCCGGATCGACGTAGCGCCAGGCCATCTCGACGAAGTGGCGAAAGCTCCTTGCGCCGAGCGCAGCCTCGATCTGCACCCGCTGGCCCCTCGCCAGCGAAATCACCCGATCAGCGCGCTCCATGCCGGTGCGGAGCGCGTCGCGCAACGCCTGTCGCTCATCGCCCATCACGGCCTCCACACAAGCGCCGTCGAGGCGCGCCAGCGGACCTGCCACTCCACATCCACCGGACCGAGATCGCGCCTCGTCCTGTCGAAGACGAAGTCGCCGCGAAGCGAGACGCGCGGCGCGAGCGCGATCTCCGCGCCCACCCCGATCTGCGGGTGCCACAGGAGACGGGAACTCCCCACGCCATCGATGACGTAGCGCACGCTCGCGACAGAGACGCCGGCCGTGGCGTAGATCGCAGCGTCGTCGCGCACGCTGTAGCCAAGGCGAAGATGGGCGCCGGCCTCGGCGCGGTTACTCACGACATACTCGCGGCCAGCGAACTGCACGATCGTCGAGGGGTAGGGTTCCGCGGGGAGGAATCCAAAGACATCGATGCCGTAGAAGACACCGCCGGGAACGGCGCGCGAGACGCCGGCGTAGAGACCGGGGAGGATCGTGTTGCCGCTGACGTCGTTGATCTGGCCAGCCGCACCCCGGCCCGCCTCCGCGAAGCGGACCGTGGCGCCGGACTGCATGTGGCCAATAGCGGGACCGATAAAGGCGCCGCTGAGCGGCTGGGCACCCGCCGCGCCGGAGAGGGCGACGGCGAGGGGCGCCGCGATGAGGTGTCGTCTCATGTCGTCTCCATCTCCGCTGCCTCGCTCTCGACCATGGCGCAGGGCTCACAGGCAGACCCGAGGCCAAGGATGTCGATGAGCATCCGCGCCCGCGTCTCGCAGCCAACGGTGACCACCCTCGCCCCGAGTGGGTTGTCGCGCATCTCAAGGTCGGCACCGGTGGCCACCAGCCAGAGTCCACGCGTGCGCGGATGCCGCCCGCGAACGCCCCAGGTCACTCCGCCGCCCCCGACGAGCCCGCGGCGAGGCCGGCCGCAAACCCCGTCCGGTAGGCATCGGCCTCCCCCATCGTCATGTCGCCAATCTCGGCCTTCGATGCGCCCGCGGTGAGGCGGGCAATCTCCTTGCGGAGGCGTCGGATCTCCTCGAAGGCGTCCTCGAATTCCGCCCAGCCGGGCTCCATGAGGTTCGGATTGCCGATCTGCGCGCCCATGCGCTCAAGGATGTCGGGGATCACGACCTAGCCCTCTCCCAGGCAAGGGAGGTCACCGGAAAGACCTCCTTGATGATCTCCCAGACGCCCTCAGCGACCCCGACATGTTCGGCCTGCGTGCCGTTGCCGCGACGCAGCTCGCAGTAGAAGAGCCAGTCCCGGAGGTAGCCGTTGAAATACATCCGCGTCGGCGTCAGCCCCTCGGGCAGGACGGCGCGCGAGACCTCCCTCGCCATGCCGCGGTCAAGCCACTTGCCGTAGATCCGCTGGCTCGCCTCCCAGATCTCGCGCTGGTCGGCCTCCCACTCGGCGGCGACCTCGGGGTCGTCCCAATCGATGCTCTTCTGGCGGTTGGAGGGGTCAGCCAGACGCGCCTCGCGCAGCTCGGGCTCGCCTCCGAGCTTTCGGACGTCGGCGTATCGCTGGCTGAACTCCTGGACACGCATCGCGTGACGAAGCATCTGGCGGCCGATGTCGCGCGGGAGGTTCACCTCGACACAGAGGTTGACCATCTCGAAGGGCGACCAGTGGCGGTTCCGGATGAGGAACTGGATGAGGCGGTCGGCGGTCTCGTGGCGGGCCTGGTTCTCCGGCGCCGAGACCCGCGCGAGATAGGCGATCATCCTGTCGGCGTCGGGCGTTACCCAGACGAGCTTCACTGTCATGGCGGGGTTCCCTTGGAACCCCATAAATATGTGTTTTGCTCGATGCCGTTAAGACCGCCCCCGCATCACCCAAGGTCATTCAACCAAGGGGTCATGAAAACCGGGGTTTTCCCGCATCTAGGCCAGGAATTCATCAACCATGGATGGCGAGCCCGCACCCCTACGGGTCGATCTCCCGAGCGCCCTCCCAGCCGTGGTCATTCGCCCACTTCATGGCCTCGTCCTCGGTGGCGAGGCCGGTCACCCCGATCACCCTTCGCGTTCTCGGGTGCGTCGCGATGCATCCATAAGCGCCGGTGCGGTTGTCCACGAAGACGCTCCAGCCATTGACGCGCGCAAAGATCGTTCTGACGAGAATCATCACACCTCCTCGCCGGGCGGCATTGGCGGCCCCTTGCGCGCCTCCTCGCCGTCGAGCGCCCTGTTGACGGCAGCAAGGGCCGCGAGCTGCTCGGTGCTGAGCTTGCCGACATCAATCGAGCCCGTCACCTCGCTGCGGATCGGCCCGCCGTCGGCGCCGGTGACCTGCACCTTCGTCTTTGCCTCGCGATCCATGCCAAGCGCGGTGCGGACGACCTTCTGGAGGCTCTCATCGACGCTGGCGATCGAGCGGATGAGGGCCGGGATGTTCGTCCCCGTCCCCATCATCAGGACGGGCGCCACCTGCGAGGCGCGGTCCATATCCCCGCTCACCGCCTCCTGCACGAGGAAGACGAGGCGGTTGCGGAGCTTCTTGAGGTCGTCGGCGCGCGAGAGGGTGGCAAGGTTCTCGGTGGCCCGCCTCTCGGCCATCTGCTCGACGATGGCCTCCTCGATGAGGCCAAACGGGTTTCGGACGGCCTCCTCGGACCCCCTACCCTCTCCTGGGGTCCGATCGCCCCTCTCGGACCGCCCAATGTCCGAGGGTTCGGACTCGGCGCCAAGGATCTTCCTCGCGGTCCTCGCATCGACCGCATCGCCGAGGTCGCGCAGCCACCCCTCTCTGGCCGCGCGTTTGCGGATGGCCTTCTCGTCGACGCCATATTTCTTGCCCAGCTCATTCGTGCTGAACGAGCCGGTTCGCCACTCGGCCTTGAGGGAGGCCCACTGCTCGGGCGTGAGACGCGCCACGGCTAGTCCTCCCGCTCCGCGCCGCCGGTCTCCCGAGGGCGGGGCGCGCTGATGATCGCCTCCAGGAGGCGGCGGATGGAGACCACCTCGTCGTAGACGGTGCGGAGGTCGATCAGGGGGACTTCGGTGGGCTGTGGCATCACTCGGCACCCCTTGCGCACGGCGAGACCTGGTGGCCGCCCCAGCTAACGCCGACGGGTGGGCTGATCGGGCCTGCCTCGATGAGATCGGTGAGGGTCTCAACGGCCTGGATGACAAGCTCCCCCGCCGCCTCGGCGCCGGAGAGGCGCGCACGAAGGCCCTCGATCGTTGCCTCGGCCGCGTCGAGGCGGGATTGGAGGCCTCTCACCTGTAGGATCAGATCAGCGACGTCATCCATGGATGAACACCCTAAAGTTGAATAAAAATGCCATAAATCTGCATTTTTATGTTGCAACAGCACATATATGTGGTATTGTTACGTTGTTGGGCAAGTCATGCCCAGCGTCCATGAGGGAAAAAGCATGAGCAACCACACGCTCGTCATCGACGGCGCCGCGCCCATTCGCCTGCGCCGTCGGGAGTGGCACCCGTCCAGCCTCAACATCATCGTGGCGCTGACTTCCGCAAGGAAGTTCGCCAGGGCGACGAAGAGGGTCAGGCGGACCCCGCCGAGGGCCGCGCGAGGCCCACGCGGCACCCCCACAGGGGCCGAGCGCGACGCGGCACTCCAGGACTTCCTCAGGGAGACCTACTGGCACCGCCACTACATCGGCTCCGCGGCCTGCCGCGCGATGGCAAGGCGGCTCTGCCTCAAGATCGCATAGCCAACCAGCCCCAGATCGGGGCCGGCCTCCCGGAGGATTCTCTTCGGTTGAAAAGCACACAATAATGTGCGAAAGGAAATCATTCGATGGACGACTTCATCGAAGTGTTGACCTCGGCGCCCCTCTCCGGGCGGGGCTCCGGCCCCCTTGAGTGGGTCTTCGAGGCCGTCCCCGACCACCTCATCGGCCCGGCCCTCGCGGTTGCGGCCGTGGCGATGGCCGGCGCCGCGCTCGTCTACCACGCCTTCTGGGGGTAGCGAGCCACCCAGGCCTGCAAGGGCCTGGGCCTTCCGCATCGAGAGGTGCGGCTGAGAAACACATGAATGTGTGAGAAAGGAAAACGTGTGAACAGCAACAAGCTCAAGGTGGCCGTCAACGGACCCGCCCTCCGCCTCCTGCGGGAGACGGCGGCGAAGATCCGATCTGGCGGCTCCCATCTGCGGCTCACCGAGGGCGTCTCGGGGGCCAAGATCATCTGCACGGTCGTCGGCGACAGCGCCTCCGTCTCCGCGGTTCGCGCGGCGATCGAGGCCTGCGTGGCGCCGGCGCAGAGCGCGCCCGCGGAGACGCGGACCGACCCCTTCGCCAACACCCCCTATCTCGGGGCGCGCGAGATCCCCTTCTGGAACACCAGCTGGAAGTTGGTGGTCCTGGAGATGCGCGAGCCCGTCAAGGCGCCCGGCCTCTTCGTGGGCTATCGCCGCATCTGCATCCTGAGGAACGCCACCAACGGGATGTGGGAGATCTGGCTGACCAACGAAAGGGACGATGGCTTCGTCTCCAGCGGCGAATACCGGACACTCATGTATGCCACGAGAATCGAAGACTTCGAGGCGTCCATGAGGGGACTCGTCGGTGAGGCGTTCTCGATGGATGGCCTCATGGCCGTCCTGGATGTGGCCGGCATTCGCGCCGCCCCCGCCGCAGAGAAGACCCCCGTCTTCGAGATGATCTCGTGACGGGAGCCAGGCCTTCGGGCCTGGCCTACCGCATCACCGATGCGGCTGACGAGCCCGCCAGACAGCGGGCGAAAGGAAAGAAGACATGAGCAAGCACGACCTCGCAAGCGAGATCGACGCGAACCTCTTCGGCGCGATGTCCGCCATGGACCTCGGCCCCGTCCGCGCCCTCTCCGGCAAGGAGATCGAGGCGATGGAGCAGCGGCTCGCGAACGCCCCCCTCGGAGTGGAGATCGTCGCGGACCGCTACCTCACCGGCAGTGAGCCGATGACGGAGCGTGACCGAATGCAGGCCTGGAGGGCCTAACCCTCCCCGCCCCCAGAAAGGGGCGGCCTACCCCCGTGTCGCGGGGGCTGAGAAGCCGGCAGACACCGGCGAAAGGAAAAGGCAGCAATGCTGCGACCATACATCCACGGCGTGAGCCCGACCCCGCCGACGCAGACGAGCTGGATCCTCTCCTCCTACGAGAGGAAGGACAGCTACCTCGCCTCGCAGCCGATCCGCCCCATCAGCAAGGGGCAGGTCCTCCGCGAGGGCGGCATCATCGACGACTGGACCTGCCGGTCCGGCCGTCGGCGTCCGCACAACAGCAAGCGGGTGACGCTCCGCGACCATCGCGCCTAGGCGCGAACAACCCGGTCCGCACAGAGCGGGCCGGGCCTCCCGCGCAGTATTGCGCGGCTGACGAGCACACAGAAATGTGCTGAGAAAGGAGACAGACATGAAAATCCTGCCGAAGATGGCCGGGACCTACATCGTCCCGACCCGCCACGCGCCGCCCCTTCGGGGTGTCTTCGTGCAGCTCGTGCCCGGCGGCAAGGACGCCCCGAAGCGGATCTTCCTGGAGCCGCAGTTCAAGAGCGACGCCGAGGCCATCAGGGCCGGCGAGAGGCTCGCGGCGTCCATCCGCAAGCGTGCCGCGTGAGGGCGCCATGAAGAACTCGGCCGCCATCGTGGTCATCGCCTTCGCCGCCCTGGCGCTGGCGCTGATCGTCGAGGAGAGAGCCCTCAGGATCGAGCGGGTGAGTGGCGCCCCCTGAGGCGGCAAACATGGGAGGCCGAGAGGCCTCCCCGCCTACCGCGCGAGCGCGCGGATGAGAAGCCGGCATCTTCCGGCGAAAGGCAAAAGACGATGCGTCAATTCGAGATCACGATCCGGGCGACGGACGGCGCGGTGCTGCGACGCTTTGCGACCTTCGCCTCGTCCAAGGGCGGCGCGAGCCGCAAAGCGACCGAGGCAGGGCACGAGCTGCCGGCTGGCACTTCCTGGACAGTGGAGGTCGATGAGATCTGACAACACGGGCCGCCCCTCAGAGGGGTGGCCCGCCCTATCCCGCGCCAATCCGGCGCGGGGGTGAACAGCCCTAAACGGCGAAAGGAAAAGACATGAACGACCAATTTGGGGTCATCCAGGGCGCAGCCAACAAGATCGGGTCGCGCTGGATCGCCGACGTGACGACCATCGATGACGACGGCCGTCTCACCGCCACGCCCATCCGGCCCTGCCGGACGAAGCGAGAGCTGATGGCGCGCAGCGATGTCCTGCTGGCGAAGCTCTCGGCGACTCCCGGCTACGATCCCGCAATGGAGCCCCGATAGGCCCCGGCGGCCGATCCAAGCCAGGCCCTCGGGCCTGGCCACCTTGCCCGCAAGGACGCGGGCCTGAAAAGCGCATGTCTGCGCGAAAGGAAGCATGATGATCGCGAATATCGTGGACCATCGAAAGAACAGCTACACCTGGAAGGAGGTCTGGGGTGTGGTCGAGCCCACCTGGGCCGACAACTCCGTGGACGGCGCCGACGCGGCCGAGAGGCCGGGGCTCGACGACCATTTCGTGATCTCCGTCGGGCCGGCGAGCCTCTCCAGCCTTCTGGAGTGGGCCGCCTCCGCGTCTGAGCAGCCCACGACGCTCTACCTCTACGAGAGCGATCCTCTCTGCGCCACGGGCGCCTGCTCCACCTCCCAGCGGGAGGAGTGCGGGTGCTGAAAGGGCGGGCCTTATCTGCCCGTTAAAGACAAAACCCCCAAGGGACATCCCGTCCCTTGGGGGTTTTTTCGTCCGCAACCTGGCGCCGCGGCGGATTGCGACCCGCCGCTCCTACCCCTCGGCAGGGGCTGCGGCCGAAAAACCCTACCCACCGGAAGTGGGCGCAGTTGTGGCCGCTCGAATGTCAATACCCACCAGCGGTGGGCGGCGCAAGCTCAAATCCGCACGCAATCGCGGCGTATCCGCATGGATTCCACGCCCAAAACCATCAGAGACGAAAGTGATCCGCAAGGCCAGAGAGGGCCGCCCGAACGCGCGGAAGGGCGTGGAGTCCGGGCCACGCGCTTCGGCAGACGACATCCACCGTCAGCCCCCCCTCGGGGCCAAGGGCGCGCATCGCTGCCTGGACGCGATGGTATGCCGCCTCGGTGGCCTCCGACATGTCAGAGCGCCCTGGGATCACCTCCTGGAGGCAGGACCGCGGGTTCTGATCGAGGCCCGCGCGGCGCCAGAGGCTGCGGAAGTGGTGGCCGGCGTCGTAGCGGCGGCGGGCGTCCTCGTCCGTCTCGGCGGCGACCCTGAGCGCACCAGATCGCAGGAGCCCATCGAGGAGATTTTCGGCAATCACATTCGCCCCTCGCCCCACGACGACGCCGCCCTCCGCAACGCGGCGATCCACCACCTCAACCTCGCCTCGAAGCTCTCGCAGGGACGGCTCGCCTTCCCCCGCCGAGGGGCCGGTGTCATTCTCTCGTGAGGCGACCCACATCCGAAGGCCTCGGTCAAAGACCAACTCGATCACCGGCCTCTTGTCGACCCGGCCGCGGCTGGCCTTTCGCGGGCTTCGGCGGCGCTTCGTCATACCTCACTCCGTCATGGCGGAGTGCATATTTGTGTGCTAACCCCCCCTTATGTCAACGGGCCGACACATTCAGGCGGAGATATGCGCCTATCGCGACAGCGGTGGCCTCAACGCGATTGCCCTCCCCGTCGTCGAAGGGGGCCTCAAGCGGCCACGGGCACGGCATCGGCGCCTGGTGTTCGGCATGGCTGGACCGCGGCCAGAGCCAGCCGCGCTCGGGGACGATCGGGTCGCGCCGCAGCTCGCGAATGAAGGTCTCGAACTTCCGGCCCCGCATGCGACGCAGCAGCACGATGCTGTGCTCATCGGGTGCGCCGTGCATCACGAGGGGGACCACGACAAAGATCGTCCCAGGAGGCCAGTCGAGATCCATGTCCTCGCCCTCAAGGCGGACCCCGAAGGCGCCCCTCGCCCGCATCGGCCCCTCGGGGATCGAGGCCCCCTCCTGCTCGTCAGAGGGAAGCTCCGGGGAGAGCCGCAGGACGCCGGATGCCGCGATCTCCCGAATGCGGATGTTGTGCGACAGCGCGGGGCGCCCAGCCACCCTCTCGCCGGTGAGCTGCGCGACCGTTGCCCCCGGAACAGCGGAGGCGAGGCGCTCGTAGGTGTCGGCGCTGAGGCTCGACGCCCGCCCCTTCAGGAAGTTGTAGATCGCATTGGCGGACTTGAACCCCGCCTGACGCGCCCAGGCGGCCGGCTCCAGCTCGTTTGCCCGGATGAACTCCTGAAGCGCCCGGCGGCGCCGCACCGCGCCCTCGCTCCCTCGCCCCCCCTCGGGCACCCCGACACCGGCCATCTATGCCACCCCTCGCATTCGCGCATTCTCACGCAATCCAATCCATATGTGGGCACGCGGCGTCAAGTCCGTTCAAAAATTCTCGTTATCGCATCATGAGGATCCCCGGAACCCGCCGAAGGCGCGCCGAAGACGGCCTCCAGGAGGGGATCGTCGGGCTCGCCCGCCTCTCCATCCCACCACATCTCGGCTTCATTGCCGCCATCCCCAATGGGGGAAAGCGCACAAAAGCAGAAGCCGGCGCCATGAAGGCCACCGGAACCCTCGCGGGGATGCCTGATCTCGTCCTCTGCCTCCGCGGCGGGAGGGTTGTGTGGATCGAGGTGAAGAGGCCGCGCGACCCCGTCTCCGGCGCCCGCGCCGGGGAGCGATCGCCGCAGCAGCGAGCGATCCACACCCTCCTCCGGCACCTCGGTCACGAGGTCCATGTCGTCGATGGCATCGACGCGGCGGCCGCCATCATCCGGGATGCGGCAGGGGCGGCCAGAGCCCTCTATGCCGAGACCCACGGAACGTCGTCGTCCTCGCTCCCCTCCGATGCCGCGCTTGCCGCCATCGGGCTGCTGTCGACAAGCGACGGGCCGGTGAGGTCGAAGAAGCGGCCCGTCTCCGGCTCGAAGCGGAGCCGCACGACGCCGTAGCTCGCATAGAGGCGGTGCCGCGCCTTCCAGACATGGACGCAGGCCTCGTTGCCCTCGACGCGCTCGATGGTGAGCCCGACCTCCGCGCGGTTATACCATGTCGCGCCACCGGCAATGTCGTAGCCGGTCGGGGTCGGATACTTCCCCTCCCGGTCGCGCTGAAGCTTCTGCGGGTGGGCGACAACAACGACGACCATGCCAAGCTCGTGCGCCATCTCGCGAAGCTCCGCGAGGCGGCGGCCGAGGAAGTCCGGGAAGAGCATCGCCCTTCGCGCGGCCTCCTCGGCCCGCCTCTCCGCCAGGTCCGGGAGGGTGGAAGCGTAGATGTCAAACTCACCCCATGGGTCAAGCACCACGATCTTCGAGCCGCGCCGCGCATGCACTTTCCGGATCGCGGCCTTCACCCAATCGAGCGAGGGAGGGCCGCCCTCCGGCTCCAGGAAGGTCACATGGTTGCGGAGGAACGCCGACGCCGTCGCGATGTCGCCATCGCTCATACCGCGCTCGCCGTAGAAGGGCTTTCCGACAAGGACGCTCGACATGTAGGCCGCAAGGTCGAGGCGATCCATCTCGGGCGAGCAGATGATCGAGTGCCAACCGTGATGGAGTCCGGCCTGGACCATCAGCGCGTTGAAGAGCGTGCTCTTGCCATGTCCCGGCGGCCCCGTCAGGACGACGAGCGCCCCGTGCTGGGGGAGGCGGAAGAGCGCATCGAGGGACCTGAGCCCCGTCGTCAGCGGGGCGGGCCGGCTCGCCTCGCGGTGGATCGCCATGTCGGCGGCCGCGCTGCCGTCATAGATTCCGTCCGGCACCCACCGCTCCGCCGAGGCGAGGCAGTCCCGCAGCGCCTCGACGCCGCCCGCCATCAGGACGTCATTGGCGTCCTTGCAGCCCTTCGGCCAGCGGACGCGCCAGACGATCTCCTTGCCGATGCGACGGGCGAATTCCTCGGCAAGGTATGTGCCGGGGGTGTCGCTGTCGGTCGCGATGACGATCTTGCCGACCGCGCGAATATCCTCGATCCGCTCCATGAGCGGGAAGAATCGCTTGTCGTTGGCGCGCTCCGGATCGGACTCGTCGCGCAGCCTGTCGGAGGCGCCATCCGGGAGGCTGATCGCCGCGTGGGCGCCCGCCTCCCAGAGCGCGGCGACGTCGAATTCGCCCTCCACGAGGAAGACCGTGTCCTCCGGACCGAGGCCCGAGAGGCAGTCGCCGTTGAACAGCGTCTTCTTCGCGCCGGTGTCCTGGCGGTGGATCTTGTCGCGGATCCGGCGCTTGACGCCCGCCTCGTCCTCCACCTCGACCATGCGGTATCCGCGATACTTGTGGTTCGCGACCTCGCCCCCCTCGACATAGGGGAAGACGATCGCCGTCGTGGTCTTCACCTCCTCGTCGGCAAGCTGCGGGAACCAGACGCCGCGGCGGAGATAGATCCCCATCTCGTCAACCGTCCTGCGCGAGATGCCGCGCTTCTGGAAGAAGTCGTAGAGCGCCTCCGTCCGCTCCCTCTCCCCCTCCGGGTGCTGCTCGGCGGGGCGCGGCGGGGCGGCCTGCGGGCGGGCGGGTGGCGTGGACCGGCCGCCACGCACGGCGCCGGCCGGGATGTTGTCGGACCACCCGCAATGCCCCCGGTGGCACTTCCAGACCGCCCCACCATCGGCATCGAGGCGGAGCGCGAGGGACTTCTCGCGCGTCTTCCCGCCGCCGCACTCCGGGCAGACCAGCCGCTGCTCGACCTCGGCCCTCCAGTGGAGGGGGCGAATGCGCGCGCGGTCGAGGACCTCGGCAAGGGTTGGCTTCTCGGTCATGCGGGCTCCTCGAACAGGAGGCCGCGCAGGGCCTCGCGAATGGCGCCGGACGGGCGCTGTGGTGCGGCGGCCTCGGCCGTCGCGCGGATGTTCGGCAGGCGCACGCCGCGCGCCTTGAGGCGCTCGATCTCGGACCGCATCGCCTCGACCTCGGCGACGCCGTCCACCGGCAGCGCATCCCCGGCCGCGTAGGCCGTCAGGCGGCCGAGGCGCATGAGGGCGCTTGCCTGCCATGGCATGAATTCGTTCCGCGTGGCGTCGAGAAGCGCCTGCTCGACGCGGGCGAGGTCGCGCAGCCGACCCGGCGTCGGCGGCAGGTCGGCCTCCGGCAGCTCGTCGCGCCAGCGGCCGTCCCCGAGCCAGGTGGTGGGGTGGGCGATGAAACTCACCGGGGTTCCCTTGGCGATCTCGTGCGCCGTGTAGCGGGCGGCGCCGGCGATGATCTCCTCCGGGTCGGCGCCGCGCAGGACGGCCGCGCGGAAGGCGGCGGCCGCCTTGTCGGGCTTCACGCGGCGCTCCTTCCGCCACGCCGCCCAGAACCGCTCGAAGGCCTCGCCCGCGACCTCCGCGCGGCGCGCCTTCGCCTCGGCCCGGCTCGTCCGCGTCTTTGCGGATGGCGGGTTAAGGACATTCTCTTTTTTCTGAGAGGGACATTCCAGTAAGGGAAGGAGGGGAATGAGGTTATCTACCTCATCACCAGCACTAACCTTGGAAGGTATATCCCTTAAAGAGGAAGTATATATATGTCCTAAATCGGGCTCGGAAATGCGGCTCGCGGCCGCATTCTGGTCGCCGGCGGCCGCATTTTGGTCGCTCTCAGCACCCGAAATGCGGCTCCGAGCACCCGAAATGCGGCTCGCGGCCGCATTTTCGGAAATGCGGCTCGCGGCAACCGAAATGCGGCTCGCGGCCGCATTCTGGTCGCCGGCGGCCGCATTCGACATCCCCGCGGCCGCATTTTCGGAAATGCGGCTCGCGGCCGCATTCGGCATCCCCGCGGCCGCAATTCCGATAGCCGAAAGCATGCCGAGACCCGCAAGCGTCGCAATGTTCGCGCGCAGCTTGTTGCGGTCCATTCCCGTCCTGCGGGAGATCTCGGCGACGGATTTCGGCCCGTCCGAGACCGCGGCGCGGATCTTCACGAGGGCATAGACTGCCCCCATGGACAGGCCGGCCTCCGTGCCGGCGCGATCAATCGCATCCTCGGCAACGCCCATGACGATGATCACAGGGCGGCGCCATCCCCGTTCGCGGCGGCCCAATAAGGGGTCTCGCCGTCGCGAATGACGGGCTTGATCCAGAATAGCCCGCCAACCCTCTCGACGGAGAGGTAGCGCGACACCTCGGGCCGCTCGATCACCTCGCGCAGGCGGGTTCGGTTGAGTCCGGCGAGGCGCTCCGTCGCCGACAGCTTGATCCTCGGCGCGCCGAGGCGGCACATGATCGCCATCACCCGCGAGACCGCCGAGAAGCCGGCCGCGCCGAGACTGCCGTCCTCATTCGCCTCGATGAGGCGACCCAGAATCCAGGATGGCGACCATGAAACACACTCTTGTGTGTCGCGGACCTCTCCGCGCCCAGAGACAGCCAAGGCCTTCCTCCTCTCGTGTGGGAACCGGTTATGGGCACTCCCGAGGCCTATTGCAATGCGTCCCTATGTGTTCGAATCGCATGAACGGCTTGGTAAACACATAAAAAGTTGAACATTGGTCCTTTCTGCGCTATCATTCGTGTGCGGTCGCCAGCAATTCTGCTGGCTTGAGGAGACCAGCAACGTGCTGACAATCTTCAGAAACCGCCGCGGAGATCGCTTCTGGTATGTCCAGGAGCGTCGACGCATCAGCGTCGCCTCCTCCCTCGCCCTTCTCTGGGCCAGGGCCGGGGTGGCGAGGATCAGGACGCGGGAGGCCTAGAGTGGAAATCTATGTCGTCGAGCCCGTCAGGTCGTGACGGGCCTCGAAATCAGCCGCGAGTACGTCGAGGAAACGCTCGACCTACTTGCCGACCCCGCCACGCATCTCTGCCTGTCCTCCATCCAGGAGAGCGGCATGGGAATAGAGATCACCACCTCCGACATGGCGGCCCTAAGCGACTGGCTGAGGGAGCGCTTTCGGTCCCGCATCGAGGCGAAAATCAGGCGCGCGCAGATCGCCTCGCGCCCATGAAGATGGAGAACACAACAGCATGCACGCCATCATGAACGGCATCGCCCTCATCTGGCTGATCTGCACGATCATCCTTGTGGCGGCCCTGCTGCTCGCGTGACGAAAGCCCGAGGGGGAAACCCCTCGGTGCTTGCCGGCGACAAGCCGGTTTGAGGAGAAAAAGAATGACAAGACTGACAAGAGAAATGCTTCGCCGGTGCGGTCTCAGCGATTTCGAGATCGACCACGCAATCTTCTCGGGGGGCGTCAGCTACGACGACGAGGCGGTGGTGGATCCCGGCGAGGGGCGCCAGATGAGGTGCCCCGCCAGCCCGGATCCGTGCAGCTATGTCCGCATCACCCAGGAGGTCGAAGCCGACCTAACCGTCGAGCTGGCCTACTGGACGTCCGACGAGTGGCGAGAGTCGCCGGAGGAGGTCATGGGCGCCATCATCGGTGCCCTGATGGGCGGGCGGCGGCGCACGACGGGGCGGCGAAATGCGGGCGATGGGGAGGGGGCGCAGGGAGCTGCGCTTCGCGCCATCCTTGCGCTCCTCGATGGCCGCTTCGACGACCCCTGGCTCATGGCGACAGGACCGCTCATGGCGGATCGGGATGAGAGCATCCGATCGATCATCGAGAGGGCCGCGCCCACGCCCCCGCCAGACCTCAGCGCGATTGCGGAGTCCTTGAATGCCGACCAGAAGCGATATGCGCTGGAGGCGTTCGGATTTACCCTCGGGCCGAGGCTGCCAGGTCTCAACGTCGGCCACGAGGGTCATCTCATGGTGGTCGAGGCGGACGCGGAAGAGCTATCGACGACCACCGACAACTCCGGGGGAGACCCCTGGTGCGTCGTCGGAGGCGATCTCGACGCCCTGATCGAGGAGGCGTTCGACTACCTACTCTTCCTCGACAGCGACGACCTTCCGCGCGTCCTCATCGAGGCCGCGAGCCGATAGGGGCAGCGAAACGCCGAGGGGGGAAACCTCTCGGCTGTCGTCCGCATGGTTGCGGACTTGAGGAGACACACATGACTATCAGCCACGACACGACGAGAGAGTCGAACAAGAACGAGATACTCGACGCCCTGCGATCCGCAGGCGTCGGGATGTTCGAGGCGAAATACGACGGCTTCGGCGACAGCGGCCAGATCGAGGAGATCTCGGCCGAAATTCCTGGGGGCGTCACGGTGCGATACCTGTCGCACACCTGGGAGGGCGAGATCGCCGCAGAGGAGGTTCCGCTCGCCGAGGCGATCGAGAGGCTCTGCTACAGCTACCTCTCCGCCCTTCATGGCGGATGGGAGATCAACGAGGGATCGACGGGCATCTTCACCTTCGATCCGGAGGGCCGGTATGTGAGCCTCGATCATGGCGACAGGGTCGAGAGCGTCGAGTGGACGAGCCACGGAGAGATCTAGTGGCACACCCCTATCACCACGCAGTCAGCTCGTCGAAGAAGTTCGGCGGGCGGCCTGAGGACTATCAGGCGATCCATGACTGGTTCGACGCGAGCAAGGCGCATGTCGCCGACTTCCGCCATCGATTCCTCCGACACCACTCGGAGGGCATCTTCGAGGCAGAGAGGGTCTTTGGCACAACGATCACGAACTCGGATGGCCGAGAGGTTCCGGTTCGCCTGATCGGCGAGCAGCATGTCAGCGAGGACTTCTCCGGTCGCATACCCTCCCTTGCAGATTGGGCAAGGGCCATCCGGCCCGAGAGGTGGATGGGCACGACGGAGCGCCTGCCGGAGGTCTGAGTGACGAAACCCGCACGGGGAAACCCGTGCGGATCGCACACATATATGTGTGCTTGAGGAGAGAAAAATGCCAACACTTCTACCGGTTTCGGAGCTGGGACGCTCCTGCGTCTTCATCAACGAGACCGTGGATGCCCCATCCGATTTCGATGAAGGGTTCAACCCCGTCGTCCCGGCGGGCGATCCCGACGGCGACATCGACAGTTACTACCCCATGATGACCGCCATGTGGCCCGTCGCCGTGACATACCGGCAATCGGTCGCCGATTCGGCCGAGCTGATGCACCGGCATGGCGGCGCGACATCGCTGATCACCTGGGAGCGCAACGGAGAGGAGGAGATCTTCATCGCCCTCACCGGGGGCGGAATGGACCTCCGCTTCGACATCGCGATGGCCTATATCTGCTGCGGCCAACTGCCGCCGGCGCGCCTCATGAGCGACCTTCCGAGCTTTGCCGGAAGCCTCTCCTGGAGGCAGAGGCGTGTGCTCGCATGTGCGCCGCACGTTCGGGATGCGCTGACGTCGATGGCGAACAGCATCGCCGACCGAGCCAATTGGCTGCTCCGCCAAGCGAGCGCCGCCTGAGAAAGGGCGGAGGGGAGACCCTCCGCGCCTTGCCTGCTTTCATGCAGGCTTGAGGAGATACACATGAACAACCACGAGCCGTGGTCCATCGTGGACGACGGACACTTCTCTGAACTGACCCCGCTGACGATCATCAACAGCCGCGGTGAAGCCGTGGCGGCCGTGGTCGGCGCGGGCGATTGGGACAGCCTCGACGAGGTGAACAGGGAGACCTGGCGAATTGCAGCCCTCATCGCTGCGGCGCCAGAGATGAGGGCGGAGCTTGATCGCCTTCACCGCTGGGCCGCCGGCAACGACGCAACTCTCTCAGGGGAGGCGCGCGATGCGCTGCGCGCGATCATCGCCGGATCGGCGCATCTCACCTCCAGCGATGGAGGGATCTGAGATGCCGCTCTACAGCGTCCCGCTCGTCCGGGAGACCACCGAATACGAGTGGGCAAGGGTCGAGGTCGAGGCCGGCAGCGAGGCGGAGGCGATCGCAAAGGCGATCTCTGCGGCTGAGGGCCGCGACGCCCCCGGCGACGAGATCGAGTGGAGGGACCATGGCTGCGGATACGGCGGATTCTCGATTTCGAGGACCCCGAACGAGGCCGTCGACCTCATCGAGGACGAGCCGTGAGCGGCACGATCATCCGTCCGGACCGGATCTCTCCCGCCCTCTGCCGGGCACATCCCGACAGCATCTTCCTCTTCGGGGACAACCTGGAGGGGCGCGGCATGAAGGGGCAGGCCGCGATCAGGGGCCAGCCAAACGCGGTCGGCATTCCAACGAAGCGCAGGCCGGCGATGACGCCGGACAGCTTCTTCTCAGACCGCGACCTGCCCGAGGTCGAGGCCGCATGCCGCGGCGCCTTCGTGCGCTGCTACAACGCGCCCCATCTCGGTTGGGACGTCTGGATTCCCGCCGACGGTCTCGGCACGGGGCTCGCGCAACTGCCCGAAAGGGCGCCCGCGATCCTCGCCTACATCAACGGCTGGATTGCGCGCCTCGAAGAGAGGTGGGGCAGCAGGCCCTATCGATCAAACACCTAAACGAAACCCCGATCTCCGAAAGGCGGTCGGGTCGCCGGCGTCCTGCCGGCTTGAGGAGAATGACATGACAAAACACACGCCGGGACCTTGGTGCCTTACAGAAGAGGAAGGCGAAGACGGCACGCCTGAAATCGTTGTCACCAGCACGCACGACATCAGCGGGCTCGATGATGATGTCGGCTGTCTCGTCTATGGCGGGAACGATGACAACGCTGACGTGAAGCGCGCCAACGCCAGATTAATCGCCGCCGCGCCCAGCATGTTGGCCGCGCTGGAAGGGCTCCTGGACCAGCTTGTTGCCATCGGCATTCCCGACTGGCACGGAGCAGAGGGCCTCGATCTGGACCAAGCGCGCGCCGCCATCGCCAGGGCGACAAGGGCTGCCGACCCGCCAGTGGGGGCAGCCAGGCGCTGACAGAAACCCGTCGCGCGGACAGCCGCGCGCCGGTCGTCCACACATTGATGTGGACTTGAGAAATTAAAGGAGATAGAATGAACATGAATAACTTTCCTCTTGGAGTTGCGACGCATGTCGCCGACGTTCCAGGCTACCGGGGAAGCGCCTCCCTCTATCGGTTGGCGCCACCCCTGGAGGGCCACGAGCATGTCGTGGTCAGCGCGGCGGTGGTCCTCTTTGTCGGACCCGAGACCGTCGTGGTTCCAGCAGACACGTCGGGCTGCGTCCTGCACGCCACGCGCCTCCCCGGCTCGACCGAGGGCACGCTGTCGCATGCCGACGCCCTCTTCATGGCGGGATACAGAATTCAGTAGCGAAACCGGGCCGGCGCGCAGCCGGCCGGATCGTCCGCAGAATGGCGGACTTGAGGAGTTCAAAAGTATGAATCTCATTGAGGCCCTTCGCGTCGTCGAGGATGAGTTCTCGAAGACCGGCGCGATCAAGTCCCACACCTCGATCACCCGCTACGTCGCCGTCATGGCCGCAATCGCCGGCCGTGATGGCGGCCGACCGATCTCGGTGATCGACCTCTCAAGGGCGCTCGGCGGCGAGTCGAAGCCGAACATCACGCGCACGCTCGACGTGCTCGGCGACGCGGGCATGGTCGAACGCCACCGCCACCCCGCTGACGGCCGAAAGGTCGATGTCCGCCTCACGCGGCGCGGCGAGGTCGCCATCAAGCGCATCGAGGGCGCCTTCAGGGGCGCGGCCTGACGAAACACCGACGGCGGAGACGCCGTCGGTATCGCCCCGCCTGGGGCATGACTAGAACAAGCAAAGGAAAACACCTTGAAGACTCTACCAATCAGAAAGCTCTCCGCCGGCCTCTCCGCTATCGAGGCGGATGGCCTGCTCATCCTGCTGCCAGAGGGGCGCGACAGCGCCATCCTCGTGGAGAGCGGCGGGACCGAGGCGGTCATCGCCCTCCTGGAGATGATCGGCGGCGTGACGAAGGCCATCGCGCCGCCTCCCGCGGCGCCGCCCGCAATCGTCGTTCCGTCCGCCTCCTCCGAGGCGGCGGTCGCGACGGCCCCCAGGCTCCGCAAGCCTCACGGTAGGGGCGGGATCAGGCTGTCGGATCGGGTTATCGGACTCCTGCGCCAGGTCGGGCGCGCCTCGACCGGGGAACTCGGCCGGGCTCTCGACATGAAACCGACGAACGTCTCCTCAGTCCTCTGCACCGCAGAGCTGACCGGGGCCGTGAGGCGGACAGGGGGGCGGATCCGCGCCGGGAGCGGCAGGGCCACCTCCGTCTGGGAGTGGGTCGGCGACTCCGGCGCGACGCCCCCTGCGGAGCCCGTTCGTCAGCCGCGGCGTCGCGGGAAAAGTCCGACGACGCTGGCCGTCCTCGGCGCCCTTGCCGGCGGACACGCGATGACCTCATCGGAGATCCGCTCCGCAACCGGACTCAGTCGGGCGGCGCTCAGCAACGAGCTGGTTCGCCTTGCGGACGAGGGCAGGATCGAGAAGACAAAGGTGGTTGACGGAGCGATGGGGCGCGCAATCGCGCTCTACGCGGCCGCGAAGCCGGCCGATGCGCCGGTCAACGGCGCGCACGTCTGACGAAAAGGGCGCGCGGGACTCAGTCCTGCGCGCCCATTGCACACACAGATGTGTGCTTGAGGAGAAGATACATGGCTTTCAACCCAAAGAACGCGCAAGCCCTCTCCGATCTGGAGAGGGAGCGTCTGCTTGTCATGGGCAGGGTCGCCCATGTCGAAGCCGCCTTCACGCCGCTGCGTGATGGAGAGCGCGTTCAGATCGAGATCAACCGATACCGGAGTGACGGCGGCACCACCAGCAGGCTCGTCGCGCAGATTCCGATCATTGCTGGCCCTGGGGCTGACAAAATGCCCTCCTGGGTCACCATCGCCCCCCGAGACGGGGACCTCTACGCAGAGTTCTTCTTGCTCATCGAGCGGGCAGCAAGGGCTGCGATCATGTCGCACGCCAACCGCATTCACGCGGACATGCGATCCCTTGGCGCCGATGCGCCCGATGACATCGACATCCTCACCGCGGCATCAGTCGCCGAGGAAGACGAGGCCGAGGAGCGGACGCACGTCGTCGTGGTGGGGAGCCTCGCCGATGGCATCGAGGCCGTCGTCGGCCCGCTCACCTTCGACGAGGCGGCGGCCTATGTCCGGGACAGCGACAGCTACAAGACAACGCTCATTCGCCTGACCAAGGGGGACTGAGCGCGAAACCCCACCGGCCGACGGCCGGTGGGATCGCCCGCAATCATGCGGGCTTGAGGAGACAGAATCATGACAACAGAACAGGCCCTTGAAGAGGAACTTCGGCGGGGGATTCAAAGCCCCCCGTATGCCGAACACCTCATCAATCACTGGACACACAAGGTCACCTACACGGCCGGCGTTCAGTGGCTCGCGCAGCGCGCGGAGGCCTACTGGCTTATCGACGCCATCGCCTCCTGGCAGATGTCGCCAGAGGTGAAGGCGGAGGCGTTCCAGTCCTGGAGTCTTCGCCGCCTGTCGAGCGGCGCCGCAATCCTGACCTGCGATGACGGGGATGGACGGGTCGTCGCCCGCCAGGAGATCGAGTTCACGGACTTCCCCCTCATGGAGGTGAAGCTGTGGCTGGAGAACGGCGTGCTGATGCTTCCGAGCGAGCGATGAGCGCGCTTCTGGAAGCGATCAGGGACGCGATCGAAGAAATCGGCGCCACCGTCGACGCGATCAGGGACGGAGTTACCGCCTACAGCGTCGAGAATAAGCGCCTCGAATTGCGCGCCGACAGCGAGACGGTAGCAGAGATCGACAGAGTCGAAGGCCTGATCGAGCGTCTTACCGAGGCGGCAGGTCTCGTTGGGGAGCTTGAGCGGGCCGAGACACATCTGTCGTCCTTCGTGACGGCCAGATTCGATAGCGCCGACCACATCGGAAGAGACGACGAGGCAGGCAATGTAGAGGCCGCCCTTCGGATCCTCCGCGAGGTCACGGGCAGAACCTGAACGAAACCCCGAGCCGCCGATGGGCGGCCGGGATCATCCGCAATCATGCGGATTTGAGGAGAAAGAGATTGATCAGAAGCCCGCATATCGCGCCAGCGAGAGGGGCGTCCGAGGAGCGCCTGGCGCGCCTGAACGCCTCTCTCACCTTCACCGACGCGGCGAGGGATATGCTGCGAAGCGACACGGCGTTCGTGGCTGGCGTCTCTACGACGCGGCCCCTCATCGCTCGCCTCGACAGCGGCGCCGAGATCGAGATACCGGCCGGATCAGCCCTGCATCTCTACTGCGTGGATTGGGACCGCGAGAGCGGATCCGCCGTCCTCCACGTCGAGATGCCGCACTCTCCCGGAGTGATCTCCATCGTCGCAGACGAGGCCGCCGACGCGGACGGCATGCTGCCGCTCGTCGTCGATGTCGCTGTCGATCCTGACTGAGCGAAACCCCGAGCCGCCGATGGGCGGCCGGGATCATCCGCAATCATGCGGATTTGAGGAGACAAACATGGCGTGGGTTACCCTGGCGGCGCCTATCACTTACGCCGCCCTTCTCGTCGCGCTGGTGCGCTCGGACAGCACGGCCCTGTATGGCCTCAGTCCAAGGCTGCACCTCGCGCGCCTGCACCTGGTCGGGTTCGGCTACTCCCGGCCTGTCGCTCTCTGGCGGCGCCTCCTGATCGCGCATGCTGAGCTTCTGTTCCCCGGAAGCAGCGCCTATCGCCGGCTGATCCTGTCCCTCGCGCCCCACATCCTGACGGATCGGGCGCGGTGACGGGGGATCTGGCAAGAGGGGATGGCGACCATCCCTGCGTGGGGCGATTCCTCGACATCAGCACCGCCCACATCACCCTCGAAGACGATCGCATCCTGGCTCAATGGGCCGAGTGCGAGATGACAAAGCCTCTCCTGCGGCCGCCCTATCGGGTGGTCCGGCACGCATATGGCTACTTCGTCCATGTGCGCGACGAGCCCGCGGAGGAGCGGGCTGAATGCGAGGCGGCGGCGCGCGACGAGGGGATCAGCGAGTGCTTCCTGGAGATCCAGGCCATCGCCCGACGACATGGGTGCTGGTGGATCAACATCGATCGCGATGCCAGCATCCTTGATGGGGCCGCGACCAACGACTGGTAGACGAAACCCGCACGGGGAGACCCGTGCGGATCGCACACACAAATGTGTGCTTGAAGAGAGCAGAGCATACACAATGAAGCAACGAACGAGCGCGGCCGACATCGAGGTCGGCCAGAGGGTTCGCCTCTGCCGCCAGCGCCGCGGCCTCAGCCAGTCCGGCCTCGCCGAGCGGATCGGCGTGAGCTACCAGCAGCTCCACAAATACGAGACCGGCCAGAATCGCATCTCGGCCGGCCGTCTCGCCGACATCGCCTCGGCTCTCGGCGTCACGCCGGCCGATCTCTTCGATGGGGATCACAGCCCTGTCGAGCACCCGCGGTTTCTCCTGGAGCTTTCGCGCAATGCCGCCCGCATCACGAGCGAGCATGGCCGCAGGGTCCTGGGCGACATGGCGCGGGCGCTGGCCCGAGATGACCGGGACCGCTGAGGCGTCAGGCGCGACCATGAGAAAGCCGGGAGGCGAAGGCCTCCCGCGCTTGCCGCAGGGATTGCGGCTTGAGGAGATACCCACATGACAAGAAAGACGCCAACTCCGGAGGAGATCTCCGGCGCGCTGCCGGATGAGGGCCTGCCCTTCGCAGAGGGGGATCTGATCGAGGCCTCCAGTGACGAAGAGGACAGCGACCACCGAGACCTGCCGCGAATCACGCCGGCGGGATCCGTCTGGCGCGTGGCCTCCATCGAGCGGCACCGTCGTCGCGATGGCGGGGTGGATGTCGCCTTTCACGTCGTCTGCCCGGCAACCGGGGCTTATATCGTGCCCTATCTCGTGGAGCCCTGCGGCTCCAGCATCCGCGACAGCTTCTCCCGCCTTGACCTTCCGCGGGCGGTGGCTGATCGGCTCCACGCCGAGTGGCGCGCCATCAATGAGATCAAGGATCTCGTCGTTGACCACCTCCTTGGCGACGGGGACGGGCCGGAGGTGGTCCTGGCGCGCATTCGCGATGAGCTGATGCGAGCCGGCCTCTTTCCCGAGGGGGGGGTGTCGCGCGATGAGTAGCGGCCACCCCCCCGGGGGGGGGCGGAGGGAGGATGCGCTCGATGAGATCACGGAGATCATCCATCGGCTCTACAACATCGAGGAGATGATCCTGCCAATGCAGGGTTCGGCGGACGCCATCGCGGCGCTCGCCGCGGTCCGCCTCCAGGCGCGATGCGCGCACGCGCTAATCGACGACCTCCCTGCCGGGGAGGCATAGGCGAAACGCGCCGAAACCAGACGGTTTCGGCGCATAGGTCACATTTTTGTGTTGCGTGACCCTGATGATGCTGATATTATCCCATCAAGAAACGAGAGAGGGCGATCGCAGGCCAGTCCTGGGACCGCGCCCCTCGTGAAACACGCACGCATGAGCGAACCAGTAAATTCAACAGATCAATCTCGCGATCATGCGCGTATCGCCCACATATTTTTATGTGGGCTTGAGGAGAAAGATATGAAATATTACATAATTGACGGAGGCGCCGAGAGGTCGATTGTCGACCTGTCGGCGCTCGGCGTCACTGGATCGAGCATCGGCGAGGTCGCCCGCAACCCCGT
>NZ_JBNXUO010000020.1:0-92013 GCF_050563535.1 Falsiroseomonas sp. CW058 | reverse complement strand
TTGGCCGGCCGCGAGCGTCAGCAGGTCCGCCCCCGTCCCGCCGGTGACCGTCTCTATCCCCGCCACCGTCAGCGTGTTGCCGCCATCCGCCAGCACCAGACTGTCCGCACCGGCACCGAGGTCGATGCGAATGCCCGTGGCGGCGGCGGTGAGGGTGACGGCGTCCGCCGCCGCGCCGCCGATGATCGTCTCGGCATCCGCGCCGATCGACAGGGTGTTGGCGACGGCCGCGAGCGTCAGCACGTCCGACCCGGCGCCGAGCGCGATGGTCGCACCCGTCGCGGTGGTGGACAGCGTCACGATATCCGCCCCGCCGCCGCCGGTGATCGTCTCCGCCCCGCCGACCGTCAGCGTGTTGGCGCCGTTCGCCAGCACCAGCACGTCGTCGCCCAGGCCGAGATTGACCACTCCGCCCGCGATGGTGGCGCCGAGCGTCACCTCGTCGTCCGCAGCCCCGCCGGTGATCGTCTCGACCGCCGTCACGGTGACGCTGTTCGCCCCCGCGCCGGACAGGGCGAGCGCGTCGGCGCCGGCGCCGAGATTGACCACCCCGCCGGTGACCGCCGTGCCGAAGGTGACCGCATCCGCCTGCGCGTTGCCCGTCACCGTCTCCACGTTCAGCACCGTGACGCGGTTGCGGCCATTGGCGAGCGTCAGCGCATCCGTCCCGTCGCCGAGGTCGACCTGCACGCCGAGCTGGCCGATGCCGAGGGTGACGAGATCCGCCCCGGTGCCGCCGGTCACCGTCTCCGCGCCGGAGACGGTCAGCGTGTTGCCGCCATCGGCCAGCGTCAGGCTGTCCGCCTCGAGGCCGAGGTCGACCACGGCGCCGGTGACGGCGGCGGTGAGGGTGACGGCGTCCGCCGCCGTGCCGCCGATGATCGTCTCGGCATCCGCGCCGATCGACAGTGTGTTGGCGACATTCGCCAGCACCAGCACGTCCGACCCGGCGCCGAGCGCGATGGTCGCGCCCGTCGCGGTGGTGGACAGCGTCACGGTGTCCGCCCCGCCGCCGCCGGTGATCGTCTCCGCCCCGCCGACCGTCACGCCGTTGGCGCCGCCCGCCAGCGTCAGCGCGTCGTCGCCCGCGCCGAGGCTGACGACCGCCCCGACGATGGCCGCGCCCAGGATCACGTCGTCATCCGCCGCGCCGCCGGTGATCGCCTCGACATTCGTGGCGGTCAGCGAATTGGCCCCGGCGCCCGACAGGACCAGCGTGTCCCGGCCCGCGCCGAGATTGACCAGCGCGCCGGTGACGGCGGCGCCGAAGGTGACCACATCCGCCCCGAGACCGCCCGTCACCGTCTCCACGTTGGAAACGGCGAGCGTGTTGCCGCCATTGGCCAGCGCCAGGCTGTCAGCGCCGTCGCCGAGGTCGATGGCGCCGGCGGGCTGCGCGAGGCCGAGCGTGACGACATCGTCGCCCGTGCCGCCGGTGACCGTCTCGGCGCCGGAGACCGTGATGGTGTTGCCGCCATCGGCCAGCGTCAGGCTGTCCGCATCCGCGCCGAGGTTGACGGTGGCGCCGCTGACCGCGGCGGAGAAGGTGAGCGCGTCGGCCGCCGTGCCGCCCAGCACCTGCTCGACATCGGCGCCGAGCGTCAGCGTGTTGGCGACGTTGGCAAGGACCAGCCGGTCCGTCCCGCCGCCGAGGTCGATGGTCATGCCGGTGGCGGTGGTGGTCAGGGTGATGAAGTCGAAATCCGTCCCGCCGGTGATCGTCTCCGCCCCGCCGACGGTCAGGATGTTGTTGCCGTTCGCCAGTGTCAGCGCATCCGCGCCCGCGCCGAGTTCGACCACGCCGCCGACCATGCGGGCGGAATAGGTGATGGCGTCGTCGCCGGTGCCGCCGAGCACGGTCTCCGCGCCCGAGACGGTGACCTCGTTGGCGCCGTCGGCCAGCACCAGGCTGTCCGCCCCGGCGCCGAGATTGACGGTCGCGGCCGTGACGGCGGCGGTGACGGTGACGGAATCAGCCCCGGAGCCGGAGGTGATGGAGGTGAACTCGTCGATCGAGAGCGTGACCGGCGAGTTGCCGAGGACGAGGGTGGCGGGCAATGCGGGCTCCGGTGCGCCGTGGCGCGGGCGGCGGCGTCTTGCCGGCCGTCATGGGGTTCACGATGCGTGAAGCCTCCGCCGCAAATACCAACCGCGTGTTAATCGTTCCGCGGTTGGCGCGCCGCCATCCGTGCCGCCCCGGGGCCGCGCGTCAGCGCGTGCCGGTGGAGCCGAAGCCGCCCGCGCCGCGCCCGCTTTCGGGCAGGGCGTCCACCTCGCGCCAGGCGGCGCGCGTGACGGGCGCGACCACGGCCTGCGCGATGCGCATGCCGCGCTCCACCGTGAAGGGCTCGGTGCCGGCATTCAGCACGATCACCTGCAGCTCGCCCCGGTAGTCCTCGTCGATCGTGCCGGGGCTGTTGGGCAGGGTCAGGCCGTGGCGCAGCGCCAGGCCGGACCGGGGGCGCAGCTGCATCTCGTGGCCCGCCGGCAGCGCGATGCGGAGCCCGGTCGGCACCAGCGCGCGGCCGCCGGGCGGCACCACCAGCGGCGCATCCACCGCCGCCAGCAGGTCCATCCCCGCCGCGCCGTCGGTGGCATAGGCGGGCAGGGGCAGGCCTTCGCCATGCGGCAGCCGGGTGACCAGGAGCTCGACCGGGTCGGGGGGCACCGGTGTCAGGTCTCGAGCATCCGGCGCAGCAGTTCGACATCCTCGGCGAAGGCGCTGTCCTGCTGCATCAGCTCCGCGATGCGGCTGACGGCGTGCATCACGGTGGTGTGGTCGCGCCCGCCGAAGCGCCGCCCGATCTCGGGCAGGGACCGGCTGGTGAGCTGCTTCGCGAGATACATCGCCACCTGCCGCGGCCGCGCGACGTTGCGCGCCCGGCGGGGGGAGGACATGTCGGTCAGGCGGATGTTGTAGTGTTCCGCCACGCGCTTCTGGATCTCCTCGATCGTGACGCGGCGGTCATGGGCGCGGAGGATGTCGTGCAGCACCTCCTGCGCGCCTTCCAGCGTCACCGGGCGGCCGAACAGGTTGGCATGCGCGATCAGCCGGTTCAGCGCGCCTTCCAGTTCCCGCACGTTGGAGGTGATCTTGTGGGCGAGGAATTCCATCACCTTCGGCGGCACCGGCACCGCCTGCTGCCGCGCCTTGGCCTGCAGGACGGAGATGCGGAGCTCGTAGGTCGTGGCGTGCAGGTCGGCCACCATGCCGCAGCCCAGCCGGGTGCGCAGCCGGTCCTCGATCCCCGCGAGGTCGGAGGGCGGCTTGTCGGAGGAGACGACGATCTGCTTCCCGGCATCGACCAGCGCGTTGAAGGTGTGGAAGAACTCCTCCTGCGTGTTGTCCTTGCCGATCAGGAACTGCAGGTCGTCGATCAGCAGCACGTCCACGCTGCGCAGGCTTTCCTTGAACTCCATAGTGGACTGGCTGCGGAGCGCGGCGATGAAGCGGTACATGAACTTCTCGGCGCTCATGTAGGCCACCGTCATCGGGCGGGGCCCGTCCAGGTCCCGGATGGCCCAGGCGATGGCGTGCATCAGGTGCGTCTTGCCGAGCCCGACGCCGCCATACATGAACAGCGGGTTGAAGCCGGGGCTGGCCGGCTTCTCCGCCACGCGCCGTGCGCAGGCATGGGCGAATTCGTTCGGCTTGCCGACCACGAAGGTGTCGAAGGTGAAGCGCGGGTCGAGCGGCGCGGACCAGTCGTTGCGCGCATCGCCCGCCGCCTTCGGCTCCGCCATGCGCGGGGCGACGGCGCGGCCGAGCGGCTCGGCCAGGCCGGCCTCCTCCGCCTCGGCCGCCGGGCGCGCGCGGGCGGGCGCGGCGGGGCGGGGCTCCGCCTCGTCCTGGTCGGGGGCGGGCTGGTCCGCCTTGCCCGCGGCCCTCTCGGCGGTGCGGGCTTCGGGGATGACGCGGAATTCGATGCGGCGGATGGCCGGCACCTCGCCCTGCCACAGCACGCGCAGGCGGTCGCCGTAATGGCCGCGCACCCAGTCGCGCAGGAAGCGCGTGGGCAGCAGGATGACCACTTCCTCGCCCTGTGCGCCGGCCAGGGTCATCTGGCGCAGCCAGGTGCGGTACTCGACCTCGCCCACCTCGTCGCGCAGGCGGCCGCGGATCCGCGCCCACACCTCGGCCAGCTGGCCGGGTGGGGAAGGAGACGACGGACCGACCGCATTCTCCATGAGACGCACCTGCCACCCTCGTCCGGCCCTTGCGGGCATGTCGTTGATCGGCCTGCCGAATGCGGAGGACCCGCGCCAGGGCTGAACGGTGCGGTTTCCGGGGGGATGCACCGTGCCGAATGAAGTTACCCCGCTGCCGCCGGACGGCGCAAACGATAACTTCGCCCCGACAAGGTTCCGGTCCGCACAGCACAAATCAACGGCAAGTCAGGCTGCCGTGATTTACTTGGCAAAGGGACGTTCATCACTTTCGGCGGCGCCGATCGTGACGATCCTGTCCGGCTCGATGCAGGTGAAGTCGGATGGCGGCACCCCGGCGCGCCAGCGCACCGGGGCCGCCGCGGCCCGGCGTCAGGCCTGGGCGGAGACGCCCAGCGCCTTCACGCGCGCCGAAAGGCGCGACAGCTTGCGGGCGACCGTGTTGGCGTGGAACACGCCCTTGCCCGCGGCGCGCTGCAGTTCCGGCTGCGCGGCGCGCAGGGCTTCCGTCGCCGCGCCCTTGTCGCCGCCGGCGATCGCCAGCTCGACCTTGCGCAGGAAGGTGCGCACGCGGGACTTGCGCGCGCGGTTGCGCTCGGTGCGCTTCTCGGTCTGGCGGATGCGCTTGCGCGCGGAGGCCGTGTTCGCCATGGGTGCGGTGTCTGACCAGTCGTGAATGTTTCAGGATCCGACGGGGCTGCCCCCGCCGGCGAAGGCGCGGTTTCTATCCCCGGCACCCCCGCCGAGTCAATGCGCGCCTGCGCGGGCCGGCCTCAGCGGTGCCGGAAGGCGGGCTTCCGCTTCTCGGCGAAGGCGGACATGCCTTCCTTCTGGTCCTCGGTCGAGAAGAGGCTGAGGAACAGCCGCCGCTCGAAGCGGACGCCTTCGCGCAGCGTCATCTCGTAGGCGGCGTTCACCGCCTCCTTCGCCATGGCGACGGACGGCGCGGACAGGCTTGCGATCTTCTCGCCCATCTTCACCGCCTCGGCCAGCAGCTCGGCCGCCGGCACCACGCGGCAGACCAGGTTGGACCGCTCCGCCTCCTGCGCATCCATCATCCGGCCGGTCAGGATCATCTCCATCGCCTTGGACTTGCCGACGGCGCGCGTCAGCCGCTGAGAGCCGCCCGCGCCGGGGATGATGCCGAGGTTGATCTCGGGCTGGCCGAACTTCGCGGTGTCGGCGGCCAGGATCAGGTCGCACATCATCGCCAGCTCGCAGCCGCCGCCCAGCGCGAAGCCCGCCACCGCGGCGATCACCGGGGTCTGGATGGTCAGCACCGCTTCCCACCGCTTGCCGATGAAGTCGTCGAAATACACGGCCGGATAGGCGCGGTCCTTCATCTCCTTGATGTCGGCGCCGGCGGCAAAAGCCTTCTGGCTGCCGGTCAGCACGATGGCGCCGATGCCGGGGTCCGCATCGAAGGCGCGCAGGGCGGTGCCCAGCTCCTCCATCAGCTGGTCGCAGAGCGCGTTCAGCGCCTGCGGCCGGTTCAGCGTGACGATGCCGACCCGGCCCCGGGTCTCCACCAGGATCATCTCGTAGGACATGCGGCGGCCTTCCCCTCTCGCGTCGGGGCAAGCGGTCGCGCGCTTCGCGCCGGGTGTCAACGCTGCGTCCGCGGGCACCAGAAGGTGCTGCGGCCCGCCTGCACCACCCGCCGCACGCCGGCGCAGCCGCCCGCCGGCCCGGGGCAGGCGGGGCAGGGGTGACCTTCCCGGTCATAGACGGCGAAGCGGTCCTGGAAGCGGCCAAGCTCGCCATCCGCGCGGACATAGTCCCGCAGGCTCGACCCGCCCGCGCCGATCGCCTCCTCCAGCACCGCCCGGATCGCCGGCACCAGCCGCGCCGCGCGCGCGCCCGGCACGGTGCCCGCCAGCCGCCGGGGCGAGATGCCGGCGCGGAACAGGGCCTCCGCGACGTAGATGTTGCCGAGCCCCGCGACCACGCCCTGGTCCAGCAGCGCCGCCTTGATGGGTGTGGCCTTGCCGGCCAGCGCCGCCGACAGCACGGCCGGCGTGAACCCCGCCTCCAGCGGTTCCGGGCCCAGCCCGGCCAGCAGCCGGTGCGCGTCCTCCGCCGCGGTCGGCACGAGGTCGATGCAGCCGAAGCGGCGGGGGTCGACGAAGCCGATCCGGCTGCCGTCCTCCGTCTCCAGGATCAGGTGCTCATGCGCCCCGGGGGGCTGGTTGTGGCCGCGCGCGTCGGAGAAGCGGCCCGTCGGTCCCATCCAGGGCACCGGCGGACCCGCGACGGGCCGCGCCACCATGCGCCCGGACATGCCGAGATGGATCAGCAGGCTCTCGCCCGTATCGAGCCGCGCGAGCATGTATTTGCCGCGCCGGCGGAAGCTGGTGACGGTCGCGCCCGTCAGGCGGCGCGCCAGGCCTTCGGGGAAGGGCCAGCGCAGGTCGGGGCGCGTGGTCTCGGCGCGGAGGATGCGGCGGCCTTCCAGCACGGCCCGCAGGCCGCGCATGACGGTTTCGACCTCGGGCAGTTCGGGCATGCGGATCTCCCCTCTCCCTTCCTTGCCCCGGCTGCGCCGCCGCGCCAAGTTGGCGCGCATGACCGACACCACCGATTTCGGCTTCCGCGAGGTCCCCCGCGACCAGAAGGCCACCCTGGTCCGACAGGTCTTCGAAAGCGTGGCGCCGCGCTACGACCTGATGAACGACCTCATGTCGCTCGGCATCCACCGGATCTGGAAGCGCATCTTCATCGCTGCCATCGGCGCCTCGAAGCGGGAGACGCTGCTCGACCTCGCCGGCGGGACCGGGGACATCGCCTTCGGCGCGCTGGCGCGCGGCGCGGGCCGCGCGATCCTGACCGACGTGAACCCCGCCATGCTGGAGGTGGCGCGCAGGCGTGCGCTGGACCGCGGCATCGTGGGGGGCATCGACTTCGCCGTGGTGGATGCCGAGCGCATCCCGCTGCCCGACCGCAGCGTGGAGAAGGTGTCCATCGCCTTCGGCCTGCGCAACTGCACCGACAAGGACGCGGTCCTGCGGGAGGCGCGGCGCGTGCTGCGGCCGGGCGGGCGATTCCACTGCCTCGAATTCTCCAAGGTGGAACTCGCGCCCCTCGCGCCGGTCTACGATGCCTGGTCCTTCCGCGTCCTGCCCGAGATCGGCGCCCGCGTGGCGAAAGACCGCGAGAGCTACGAATACCTCGCCGAGAGCATCCGCCGCTTCCCCGACCAGGAGATGCTGGCGGGGATGATGCGCGGGGCCGGGCTGGAGCGCGTGGCATACCGCAACCTGTCGGGCGGCATCGTCGCGATCCACACCGGCTGGAGGCTGTGAGCCGGCTCGACCGCGTGCGGGACGCCTTCGCGCGGCAGGGCTTCATGCGGAACCTCGGCGCGCGGCTCGTGGCGCTTTCGCCCGGGCGCTGCACCATCGAATGCGACGCGCGCGACGACCTGACCCAGCATCACGGCATGGTCCATGCCGGCGTGCTGACCACGCTGGCCGACAATGCCTGCGGCTTCGCCGCCATGTCCCTGCTGCCCGAAGGCGGGGAGGTGCTGAGCGTCGAGTTCAAGGTGAGCTTCCTGCGCCCCGGCGCGGGCGTGGCGGCGATTGCGCGCGGCGAGGTGCTGAAGCCCGGCCGGACGCTGAGCTTCTGCCGCGCCGATGTCGCCATGCGCGACGCCGCGGGCACCGAGATGCTGGCCGCGACCATGCTGGCCACCATGATGGCGGCCCGGCCGGAGGACCGCCCGATGGCGGCCGGGCACGGGGCGCGTTAGGGTCGGCCCCGTCATGACCCTTACCGGCCGCCGCATCCTGCTGATCGTCTCCGGCAGCGTCGCCGCCTACAAGGCGCTGGACCTCACGCGCCTGCTGCGGAAGGCGGGGGCGGAGGTAACGCCCATTCTCACCGGCGGCGGCGCCCGCTTCGTCACGAAGGAGGCGCTGGCCGGCATCTCCGGCCAGCGCGTGCATGACGACCTCTGGGCGGCCGAGGCCGAGATCGGCCATATCCGCCTGGCCCGCTGGCCCGACCTGGTGGTGGCGGCGCCGGCCAGCGCCAGCCTGCTTGCGCGCATGGCGCAGGGGCTGGCGGACGACCTTGCATCGACCGTGCTGCTGGCCACGCGCGCACCGGTGCTGGTGGCGCCGGCGATGAACCCGGCCATGTGGGCGAATCCCGCGACGGTGGCCAACGCGGCGCTGCTTCGCGCCCGCGGCACTGGCTTCGTCGGCCCTGCGGAAGGCGCGATGGCGGAGCCGGAAAGCGGCGTCGGCCGCCTGGCGGAGCCTGCCGCCATCCTCGCCGCGATCGAGGCGGCGCTCGCCGCCGGGCCGCTCGCCGGGCGGCACGTCGTCGTCACCAGCGGGCCGACGCAGGAAGCGATCGACCCGGTGCGCTACATCGCCAACCGCAGCAGCGGCAGGCAGGGCCACGCCATCGCCGCCGCGCTCGCCGCGCTCGGCGCGCGGGTCACGCTGGTCAGCGGCCCGGTCGCGCAGCCCGACCCGCCGGGCGTGACGGTGGCGCGGGTCGAGAGCGCGCGGCAGATGCTGGCCGCGGTGGAAGCGGCGCTGCCGGCCGATGCCGCGGTCTTCGCCGCCGCGGTGGCGGATTTCCGGCCCGAGGCCGCGCCCGCGCAGAAGATCAAGAAGGAACCCGGCGCCCCGCCGCCGGAGATCCGGCTTGCGCTCAACCCCGACATCCTGGCCACCGTCGCGGCCCATCCCCGGCAGCGCCCGCGCCTGGTGGTCGGCTTCGCGGCCGAGACGGAGCGGGTGGTGGAGCACGCGGCGGCGAAGCGGCTCCGCAAGGGCTGCGACTGGATCGTGGCGAACGACGTCTCGGGCGACGTGATGGGCGGCGCGGAGAACGCCGTGCACCTCGTCACCGCGGCGGGGGTGGAGGACTGGCCCCGCCTGCCGAAGGAGGAGGTCGCCCGCCGCCTCGCCCACCGCATCGCGGAGGCGCTGGCGGACCCGGCCTGAGCCCCGGGCGGGTCAGCGCCCCTGCCAGCGGGCGGGGCGCTTCTGGGCGAAGGCGGCCGCGCCTTCCTTCGCGTCCTCCGACGCCAGGATCGGGTCGGTGATCGGCTTCTGCCGGTCGAACATCTCGGCCACCGGCCAGTCCCGGCTTTCCACCATCACGCGCTTGCTCGCCGCGATGGACAGCGGCGCGTTGGCGACGATGCGGCGCGCCAGGCGGATCGCGGCGTCGAGCGCCTGGCCCGGCTCCACCAACTCGTTCACCAGGCCGTGGCGGTCGAGCCGTTCGGCGCCCACCATGTCGCCGGTCAGCGCGATCTCCATCGCGATGCGCGCGGGGATCAGGCGGGGAAGGCGCATCAGCCCGCCCGCCGCGGCGGCCAGCCCGCGCTTCACCTCCGGCAGGCCGAACTTCGCGTCCCGCGCCGCCACCAGCAGGTCGCAGGCCAGCACCGCCTCGAACCCGCCGGCCAGCGCATAGCCTTCCACCGCCGCGATCAGCGGCTTGCGCGGCGGCGTGATCGCGATGCCGAGGATGCCGCGGCCCTCCACGCGCGTGACCTCGCCGCGCAGGAAGGCCTTCAGGTCCATCCCCGCGCAGAAGGTGCCGCCCGCGCCGGTCAGGATGCCGACATGCAGGTCCCCGCGCGCGTCGAGCCCGTCCACCGCCGCGCAGACGCCGTAGGACACGGCGCGGTTGACCGCGTTGCGTTGGTCCGGCCGGTTGATCGTGATGATGCGGATGCCGTCCTCGTCGCGGACCAGGACCTCGTCGGTCATTCCGCCCCCGCCAGCCGCGTCATGCGGTCCATCGCGGCGAGGTATTCGGTCTGCAGCCGCAGCATCACCTCCCGCACGGAGGTCTCCTCGTTCACGCTCGCCACCGACTGGCCGACAGGGAAGGAATAGAGGTCGCGCCGCCCCGCGCGCACCACGCGGGCATGCATCTCGTTGTAGAGGATGCCCTGCAGCGGCGTCGGCAGGTAGGGCGGCGCGCCGGGCTGTTCCCAGGCCTCCGACAGCTTGCTGCGGATCATCCGCACGGTCTTGCCGGTGCGCGCCCGGCGGCGCACCGCATCCTCGGCGCGGGCGGCGAAGACGGCGTCCTTCTCGAAGGGGGTCAGCTCGCTTTCGCGGGTGCCGAGCCAGATGGTGCCGGTCCAGACGCCTTCCGCGCCCAGCGCCAGCGCGGCGGCGACCTGGCTGCCGCGGCTGATGCCGCCGGCGGCGAGGACGGGGATGTCCGGGCAGGCCTCCACCACCTGCGGCACCAGCACCATCGTCGCGATGTCGCCGGTGTGGCCGCCCGCTTCCGTGCCCTGCGCGACGATCATCTCCACCCCCGCCGCCTTCTGGCGGATGGCGTGCGACGCCTTGCCGCAGAGCGCGCCGACCATGATGCCGCGCTCCTTCAGCCGCGCCACCACGTCGGGCGGCGGCGCGCCGAGCGCGCTGACCACCAGCGTCACCTGCGGGTGGCGCAGCGTGACGTCGAGCAGCCGGCGCGCGCCGTCCGGCGTCATCGCGCCGCGGCCGGCGACGATCTCGCGGCGCACCCGCGCGCGTTCGTCCTCCGGCAGCTCGGGCACGCCCTCGGCGGCCAGCAGCCGCTCCATGAAGCCGCGGTGCTGCGCGGGGATCAGCGTCTCCGGCGCCGCCATCGCCTCGGCCTCGCGGTCGTAGGCGGCGGGGATGATGATGTCGACGCCGTACGGCTTGCCGCCGACATGCGCGTCGATCCAGCGCAGCTCCTGCTCCAGGTGCTCGGGCGCGAAGGTGGAGGCGCCGAGCACGCCGAAGCCGCCGGCCTTCGTCACCTCCACCACCACGTCGCGGCAGTGGGAGAAGGCGAAGATCGGCACCTCGCAGCCGAGCCGCCGGGCGATCCCTGTCTGCATCGCTCAGCCCTCCGGCGCGAAGGTCGGCAGGGCGAAGCCGCCGCCGCCTTCGAAGAAGGACAGCCGCACGGGCAGGCCGATCCGCAGCCCCGCGCCCGTCACCTCGCTGAAGCGGCCGAGCGCGCGGACGCCCTCCGCCAGGTCCACCACCACCAGCGTGTAGGGCAGGTCGTCCTTGAAGCCGGGATGGAAGGGGTGGTGCGCCACCGTCCAGCTGTGCACGGTGCCGCGGCCGCCGCTGTCCTTCCACTCCACCTCAAAGGAATGGCAGGCGTCGCAGATGTGGCGCGGATAGTGCCGCGGCTTGCCGCAGGCGCCGCAATGCTGGATGCGGAGCACGCCCCGCGCCGCGCCGTCCCAGTAGGGCTGCGTCAGCGCGGAGGGATGCGGGGCCGGCTTCGTCTCGCTCATGGTGGTCACCCCCGCCGCATGATGGTGATGGCGCCGTCGCCGAGGTCGCCATAGCCGGTGGCCAGCCCGACCTCCACGCCCTCGACCTGGCGTCGCCCGGCCTGGCGGCGCAGCTGGCGCACCAGCTCCACCACATGGTTCAGGCCGAGCATGTGCGCCTGGCTCAGCAGCCCGCCATGCGTGTTCACCGGCAGCCGCCCGCCGAGCCGGATGCGGCCCTCCCCCACGAAGGCGCCGCCCTCGCCCTTGGCGCAGAAGCCCATGTCCTCCAGCTGGCAGAGCACGACCCAGGTGAAGCAGTCGTAGACCTCCGCCACCTGGATGTCGGCGGGCGTCATCCCCGCCATGGCGAAGGCGCGGGGCGCCGCCTTGGCGAGGCCGAGCCGCGTCATGTCCGGGCGCTGGGTGATCGCGCTCGGGCTGTCCGGATGGCCTTCCGCCACGCCGGAGACCAGGACGCGGGGCTGGCGCATGTCCCGCGCCGCCTCGGCGCCGCTGATGACGAAGGCGGCGCCGCCGTCGCTTTCCAGGCTGCAGTCCAGCAGGCGGAAGGGGTCGGCGATCATCCGGCTGGCCTGGTGGTCGGCCAGCGTGATGGGCTTCCGCATGATGGCGTTGTCGTTGAGCAGGGCATGCGCGCGGCAGGCCACCGCGATCTCGCCGAGCTGGGCGGAGGTGGTGCCGAACAGCTCCATGTGGCGCCGCGCCATCGGCGCGTAGAGCTGCGCCGGCGCGATGGCGCCGAGCGGCAGCTCGAACTCGGTGACGAGGTGGAACTGCGGCATCTGGTGGATGCGCTGGCCCGCCTTCGCGCCGCTGCTGACGTTGCGCCCCGCCGCGATCAGCACATGCTCGCAGAGCCCGGCGGAGATCGCCGCCGCCGCGGTCTGGATGGCGGCGATGGAGCTCGCGCCCCCCATCGGGGTCAGCGCGGAATAGCGCAGCTCCCCGATGCCGAGATTGGTCGCCAGTTCCTCGGCCGGCGCGCCGGTGATGCCGATGGGGATGATGCCGTCGATCTGCCGCGGCGCCAGCCCCGCATCGGCGATGGCGCCGAGCGCGGCTTCCAGCTGCAGCGCGGTGGAGCTGCGGGCGGCGCCGCGCTGGTACTGCGTCTCCCCGATCCCGGTGACGGCGACCCTGTCGCGCAGTGACATCTCTCAGCCTTCCTCCCGCCAGAGGCAGAGCGCGTCGAGCGCCTCCACCCGGCTTCCATGCACCCAGAGCGGGTTCACCTCGAGCGTGGCGAGATCCGGGCCGAGCGCAAGCGCCGCCTGGCCGATCCGCGCCACCGCCTCCGCCACCGCGTCCGGGTCCGCCGCCGGCAGGCCGCGGCCGCCCGCCAGCAGCTTCGCCCCGCGCAGCCCGGCCAGCGCGCGCCGCACCTCCGCCGCGTCCACGGGCAGCAGCCGCAGCGCCACGTCCCCCATCGCCTCCACCCAGACCCCGCCCAGGCCGAGCGCCAGCACGGGGCCCCATTGCGCATCGCGCGAGATGCCGACCAGCAGCTCGATCCCCCGCGGGCGCATCGCGGCGACGATGGCGCCTTCCACGGTGGCGCCCGGCGCGTGGCGGGCGGCGGCTTCGGTGACGCGGCGGAAGGCGTCGCGCACCGCCTCGCCCTCCACCCCCAGCACCACGCCGCCGATGTCGGTCTTGTGCGCGATGTCGGGCGAGGCGACCTTCACCGCGACGCGCCCGCCGAGGCGGGATGCGGCCTCCACCGCCTCCTCCGCGTCGCGGGCGAGCGCGAAGGGCACCACCGGCACGCCCGCCGCTTCCAGGCAGCGCAGCGCCGCATGTTCGGAACGCGGGCGCGCGGCGATGGGCGGGGGCGGCGCGGCGGGGGGCGCCGCGCCGTCGCGCATCCGCGCCGACCAGGCCATGGCGTGGCCGAGGGCGGCAAGCGCGCGGTCCAGCCCGCAGGCGAGGTAGGGCAGGGACAGTTCCGCCACGACCCGCCTTGACAGCGCGGTCTGGTGCGTCGCGGTGTAGCTGACGACGAAGCCCGGAACCGGCGCGGCGTTCAGCTTCGCCGCCAGCGCGGCGTGCAGGGCGGTCAGCCTGTCGCTGACATCCTCCTCCCCGATCGGCGCCTCGTAGTAGGGGCAGAGCATCGCGGCCATCGCCGGCTCGGCGGCGACGATCTCCACCACCCGGCCGCACTGTTCCGGCGTGATCGCGCCGGTGAGGTCGAGCGGGTTGTGCGGGGTGGCGAAGTCCGGGATGGTCCCGCGCAGCGCCGCCGCCGCCCCCGCCGTCAGCTCCGGCACCGCGATGCCGCGCGCGGCTGCGGTATCGGCCGCGATCTCGCAGATGCCGCCGGAGTTGGACACGATGCCGAGCCCGCCCGCCCGCAGCACGCCGCAGCGGCCCGCGACCTCGGCGGTGGCCAGCAGCTCCTCGATCGAGCGGGTGCGGATGACGCCGTATTGCCGGCAGGTGCCGTCGAAGATGCGGTCGTCGCCGACCAGCGCGCCGGTATGCGCCAGCGCGGCCTTCGCCGCCACCTCCGACGCGCCGACCTTCAGCACCGCCACCGGCTTGCGCGCCGCCATCGCCGCCTCGGCCAGCGCGACGAAGCCCGCCGCGTCGCGCACCGTCTCGACGAACAGCGCGAGGGAGCGCACCGCGGGGTCCGCCAGCAGCGCGCGGGCGAAGGCGGCGAGGTCGAGATCGGCCTCGTTCCCCGTGGCGACGACATGGGCGAGGCCGACATCCTGCCGCGCGGCGAGCTGCGCCAGGAAATGCGCCGTCGCGCCGGACTGGGACAGGATGGCCACGCCCTCGGGCCGGGACGGGCGGCGCACCGGCGTGGTCCAGACCTGGGCGCCGTCCACGAAGTTGATGAAGCCGAGGCTGTTCGGCCCGAGCAGCCGGATGCCGAGGGAGCGCGCGAGCGCCACCAGGTCCCGCTGCGCCTGCGCCCCGGCCTCCCCCGTCTCGGCGAAGCCGGAGGTGAGGATGGCCGCGTGCCGCCCGCCCGCCGCCGCCAGGTCGCGCAGCGCATCCGCGGTGGCATGGCCGGGGACCAGGAGGACGCCGAGATCGACCGGCGCCCCGATGGCGGCCGCGCTGGTCGCGGCGGCGCGGCCATGGGCGGTGCCGCCGCGCGGGTTCACGGCATGCAGCGCGCCGGCGAAGCCCCCCGCCTCCAGGTTGGCGAAGACCGCCTGCGACCAGCGCGACCGGTCGGAGGCCCCGAGCACCGCGATGGAACGCGGCCGCAGCAGCGCGGCCGCGGCGTCTGCCGACATGGCTAGAGCGCGAGGCCGAGGCGGCGGACCAGCGGGGTCCACTTCGCGACCTCGTCGGCCACGAACTGCCGCGCCTGGTCCGGCGTGGACTCCGCGATGCCGGTGATGCCGAGCGTTTCGAGCTGCGCCTTCTGCGCCGGCCGCGCCATCACCCGCCCGACGGCGGCCGAGACCTGCTGCATCACCTCGGCCGGCGTGCCGACGGGTGCGGCGAGGAGGTTGTAGGTCCCGGCCGTCACGTCGAAGCCCTGTTCCTTCGCGGTCGGGATCTCGGGCGCGATCGGCGTGCGGTCCGGGTCCATGGTGGCGACGATGCGCAGCGTGCCCGCGCGGTGGTGCTGCAGCAGCGTGCCGTAGGTCTCGATGTTGGCGGCGACGGTGCCGTTGATCGTGTCGGTGATGGCGGGGCCGCTGCCGGGATAGGGGACGTGCTGCATCTCGATCCCCGCCGCCTCCTTCAGCGCCTCCCCGGCCAGGTGGACGGTCGTGCCGATGCCGGCGCTGCTGTAGGCGAGGCGGCTGTCCGGCCGCTTCGCGAGCGCGACCAGCTCCGCCAGGCCCTGCGCCGGCACGCGCGGGTTCAGCGCCACCGCGAAGGGGGCGTAGGACAGCAGCGCCACCCAGGCGAAGTCCCGCGTCGGGTCGTAGGGCGGGTTGCGCCGGGTGATGGGGCCGGACACCGCGCTCGACCCCGTGTGCATCATCAGCGTGCTGCCGTCGGCGGGCTGGCGGAGGAAGTATTCCACCGCCGTCACCCCGGCCGCGCCGGGCCGGTTCTCCACGATCACCGGGCGGCCCAGCTCCTCGCGCAGCGGCTCGGCCAGGAAGCGCGCGAAGAGATCGCCGGAGCCGCCCGGCGGGAAGCCGACGACGAGGCGGATCGGCCCGCCGCGGCCCTGCGCCAGGGCGGGGCGCGCGACCGGCGCGGCGAGGAGGCCGGCGGCGCCGGCGAGCAGCCTGCGGCGATGCATGTCCATGTCTTCCCTTCCCCCCGCCGTCATTCGGCCGCGCTGGCCAGCGCGGCGCCGCGCGGCGCCCCGGCCTCGACCAGCGGCCGCACCTTCTCGGCCAGCAGGATCATCGACCGCCGCGCGAGGTCGCGGTCCTGCCAGTCCATCCCGGCATAGAGCAGCGTGCCGAAATCCCCGATCGTCTCGCGCAGTTCCAGGACCTGGTCCGCGACGCGGCGCGGGGAGCCGTGGATCACCAGCTTCTCGCACACCATGTCGAGCGTCACCTCGTCATCGGCCATCTTCGGGTCGGTCTTGAAGACGCCGAGCGCGCCGCGGCGCTTCAGCTTCTTGAACAGCGAGTTGTAGTAGTAGCGGTACGGGCTGTCCGGGTCGGTGGCGTAGCGCCGCGCGGTCGCGTCGTCCTCGGCCACGCAGATCGTCTTCGCGACGCGCCAGTTGGCGGCATCGGGCGCGCGGCCGGCGCGTTCGCAGCCCTCCACGTATTTCTGCCAATGCGTCTTCACCCAGACCGGCATCAGGAAATTGGCCGAGATCGGGTCCCACCCGCGCGCCGCCGCTTCCGCGATGCCCTTGGAGAAGGGCGCGACGGCGGTGACCACGATGGGCGGATGCGGCGTCTGGAGCGGCTTCGGGATGGTGCCGATCCCCGTCTCCTCCAGCCAGGTGCGGCGGGTGGAGACGGACCAGTACCTGCCCTCGATGTCATAGGGCGGGCTGCCCGCCCAGATGGCCAGCACGGTGTTGATGGCTTCGAGGAACATGGCCGGGCGGTCCATGTCCATGTTGCCCAGCGCCTCGGCATCCGACGGAAGGGCGCCGGGGCTGATGCCGAAGTTCAGCCGCCCGCCGAGGATGTGGTCCAGCATCGCCAGCTGCGCCGCGGTGTGGACGGGGTGGTGGTTCGGCATGTTGACGGTGCCGGTGCCGAGGCGGATGCGCTTCGTGACGCCGGCCAGCGTCGCGATGAACATGGCGGAGGAGGTGATGTTCTCCTCCGGGTCGGTCGTGTGCTCGCCGCAATAGGCCTCGGCGAAGCCGAGCTCGTCGGCGAGGATGAAGGCCTCCCGGTCCTCGGCGAGGGACTGCTGCCAGTCCTTGCCGATCGGGTGCATCGGCATGGTGAAGAAGCCGAGCCGCATGGCGCCTCCCTTCCGGCCAGTGTTCCTACTGGCCGTCATATTGACTTACCCGCCAGTATTACATCCGCTGCGGCCCCCGGCAAGCCGGCCGCGTCAGCCGCCCCGCATCGCGGCCGTCAGGAACTGCACGAAGGCGCGCACGCGCGGCGGGATGAAGCGGAAGGCCGGATAGACGGCGAGGAAGGACTGCGGTGCCGTCTCCCACCCCGGCAGGAGCGCGACGAGCTTCCCCTCCGCCAGGTGGCTATGCGCCAGCACGTCGAGCACGTAGACGAAGCCCGCGCCGCGGGCGGCGGTGCGCAGCAGCGCGTCGCTGCTGTTGAAGGCGAGGTTGCCGCGCGGCGCGATTTCCACCGCCTCCTCCCCGCGGCGGAACTGCCAGGGGCGGAGCGGGGCGGCGAGGCTGGCCGCGAAGCCCAGGCAGTGCTTCGGGTCGATCGCACCGGGATGGTCGGGCGCGCCGTGCCGCGCGAGGAAGTCCGGCGCGGCGCAGAGCACGTGCCGCGCCTCGTAGATGCGCCGCGCGACCAGCCCCTCATCCTCCACCCGGTCGATGCGGATCGCGACATCCACGCCCCCGCGGATCAGGTCATCCACGCTGTTGGTCAGGCTGACCACCACCTGCAGGTCGGGGTGCCGCGCGGCGAAATCCGCCAGCGCCGGCCCGATGATGAGGTGGCCGAGCGCGATCGGCACCTCGACGCGCAGCGTGCCCGACAGGCGTTCCCCGCCCGCCGCCATGCCGGCTTCCGCCGTCTCCACCTGGGCGAGGATGTCGCGGCACTGGGCGTAGTAGCGCAGCCCTTCGTCCGTCGGCGCGACATGGCGGGTGTTCCGCCGCAGCAGCGTGACGCCGAGATGCGCCTCGAGGTTGCGGATGCAGGTGGTGACCGATGCGTTCGCGAGGTCGAGCCGCGCCGCCGCGCGGGAGAGGCTGCCCGCCTCCACCACCTTCACGAAGACCTCCATCGCCCAGAGACGGTCCATCGCTGCCCTGCCCCCCTTGCGGCGCCCGGCCGGGGCGGGGCGGGGCCGGCGGGTCTGTCTAGCCGTTGCCAGGATGGGGGTCGAGTTGGCGGCCGGACCGAACCGACGGGATGGGGAAGCTACCGATGCGTCTTCCCACTGTCCGGCAGGTGTGGAATGCTCCGCCCCGCGACCATGGCCGCGCAAGGCCAGACGCGGCGGGGAGCGACAGGATGCGACGGTCCGAATTCCTGAAGGCGATGGGGGCCGGGCTGCTCGCCACCCCCGCGGGGCTGCGGCAGGCGGCGGCACAGGGGCAGGACTTCCCCAGCCGCAGCGTCCGCCTGGTCTCCGGCTTCGCGCCGGGCGGGGGGACGGACATCCTCGCCCGCCTGGTGGCGCCCCGCTTCGCCGAGGGCTGGCGCGGCACCGGCATGGTGGTGGAGAACCGCAGCGGCGGGTCCGGCACGCTGGGCGCCATCGCCGTCGCGCGCGCGCCGGCGGATGGGCACACGCTGCTGCTGATGCCGAATTCCCAGACCATCCTGCACCACGTCCAGCGCAACAGCGGCTTCGACCTGCCGAACGACCTCGCCCCGGTCGGCATGATCGCGACCTCGCCGCTGGTGCTGGCGGTGCGCGCCGGCCTGCCGGTGCGCAGCATCGCGGAGCTGGTGGCGCTGGACCGCGCCGACCCCGGCCGGCTGAACCACGGCAGCGCCGGCAGCGCCACCGCGCCCCACATGGCGGGGGAATTGTTCAACATCATGGCCGGCACCCGCCTGGCCCATGTGCCCTATCGCGGCTCCGGCCCCGCGGTGACCGCGCTCGTCTCGAGCGAGGTGGACATGTCCTTCAACCCCTACAACTCCATCGAGGGCTTCGTGCGGGACGGGCGGCTGCGTGTCATCGCCGTGCTCGGCGCGCAGCGCTACGCGGGCCTGCCGGACGTGCCGACCGTGGCCGAGAGCGGCTATCCGGGCTACGAGGTCGATCTCTGGTACGCGCTGATGGCGCCGGCCGGCACCCCCGCGCCACTGGTCGCCCGCATCAATGCCGACCTGAACCGCGTGCTGGCGGAACCCGCCACAGCCCGCGGCCTGGCGGAGCGCGGCTTCCTGCCCGCCCCCGGCCCGCCCGGGGCGCTGGCCGCGGTCATCCGTGCCGACCTGGCGCGGTGGAAGACGGTGACCGACCGCATCGAGGTGCGGCTGGACTGAAGCGGGCCACGCCCCCTTGCGACCCGCCTTCGCGGGTGCGAAGGGGGCGGCGGACAGGACGGGACGGCAGGCGTGACGATCAACGGGAAGGTCGCCATCGTCGGCGTCGGGATGAGCCGCTTCGGCCGCCACCTGCCGGACAGCCAGCTCGCGCTCGGCGCGCATGCGCTGCGCGCGGCGCTGGACGATGCGGGGCTGGACCGCGGCGACATCGACGGCCTGTCGCTGCACATGGGCTGGCCGCTCGGCGCCGACTACGACCGCATCGCGGAGGTCTACGGGCTCGAGGTCGGCTACGTCCACCAGTCCTGGACCCATGGCCGGTTCGTCACCGGCGCGCTGCAGCACGCGGCGATGGCGATCGCGACCGGCATGGCCAGCGTGGTCGCCTGCGTCACCGCCATCAGCTTCACGCGGGAACGCCACATCCTCGGCGGCCCCGGCGACCACGAGGGCATGCGGGAGCAGGGCGCGACGCATGGCGAGAACCCGGTCTTCGGCCTCACCTCGCCCGCCGCCGGCGCCGCCTTCGCCATGCAGCGCTACATGGCGCTGCACCGCGTGACGGGGGCGCAGCTCGCCGCCGTGCCGGTGGCGCTGCGCGCCCATGCGGCGCTGAACCCGCAGGCGCTGATGAAGAAGCCGCTGACGGTGGACCAGCACCAGGCGTCGCGCCTGATCGTCGACCCGCTGCGGCTCTACGACTGTTCGCTGATCACCGACGGCGCGGCGGTGGTGCTGCTGACGGCGGCGGACCGCGCGCGCGACCTGAAGCGGAAGCCGGTCCACATCGCCGGGATGCAGGGCATCCGGTCGGGCCGGAGCGAGTTCATCTTCGCGCCCCCCAACCTCGGCATCAACCAGCAGCCCACCGCGCGTACGGCGCCGCCGGAACGCGACCTCGCGGCCTATCGCATGGCCGGCGTCGCGCGCTCCGACATCCAGGGCTTCTACACCTACGACGCCTTCTCCCCTCTCGTGCTGTTCGCGCTCGAACGCTTCGGCTTCTGCGGCCCCGGGGAGGCGGCGGAGTTCGTGCAGGGCGGCCGCATCGGGCCGGGCGGGGCGCTGCCGGTCAACACCTCCGGCGGGCTGCTGTCGGAGGCGCATGTCTGCGGCTGGAACAGCATCTGCGAGATGGTGCGCCAGCTGCGCGGGGAAGCCGGGCCGCGCCAGATCCCCGGCGCCGCCCTGCTGCAATGGGGCACCTGCTGGGGCGACAGCGTGATCCTGCGGAGCTGACGGCCATGATGGACCCGAACAACCCGACGGCGAAGCCGCTGCCGCGGATCACGCCGGACAACCGCCCCTTCTGGGAGGCCTGCCGCCGGCACGAGCTGATGCTGCCCTGGTGCGACCCCTGCGACCGCCCGCACTGGCCGCCCGGCCCGGTCTGCCCCTTCTGCTTCGGCGGCGCGATCGCCTGGCGCCGCGCCTCGGGCCGGGGCCGCATCTCCTCATGGGTGGTGGTGCACAAGGACTGGCTGCCCGCCTTCCGCCCCGACCTGCCCTACAACGCCGTGCAGGTGGAGCTGGAGGAGGGCGTGCGGCTGACCGGCAACGTCGTCGGCGCGCCCAATTCCGCGCTCCGCGTCGGCCTGCCGGTCGAGGTGGTGTTCGACGACGTGACCCCCGACGCGACCCTGCCGCGCTTCACCCCGCGTGCCGAGGGGTAGCGCCGGGCGGCGTTCAGCAGGCCAGCACGACGTTGCCCATCACCTCGCCCCGCTGCACCAGGTCATGCGCGGCGGCGCATTCCGCCAGCGGCAGGACGCGGCCGATGGCGTGCAGCAGCTTCCCCGCCTCCATCCAGGCCGTCAGCTGCGCTTCCGCGGCCGCGCGCGCCGCGGGCGGCAGTTCGTAGACGATGAAGAAGCGCACCGCCGCCCCCGACAGGATCATCGGGAAGAAGGGCAGCGCCACCTCCGCCCGGCCCGATCCGTAGCAGGCGCAGGTTCCGCCCGGCGCGATCACCTGCGGCAGCAGGGCGCCATTGGCCGCGAGGTCCACCTCCACCACCCGGTCCACCCCCGCGCCGCCCGTCAGGTCCCGCACGCGGTCGGCGACATCCTCCCGCCGGTAGTCGATCACGGCATCGGCGCCGGCCTCCGTGGCATGGGCGGCCTTGGCGGCGGAACTGACGGTCGCGATCACCTGCGCGGCGCCGAGCAGCTTCGCCATCTGGATGGCGTAGTGGCCGACCGCGCCCGCCCCGCCCGCCACCAGCACGCGCTGCCCGGCGACGCCGCCATCCACCTGCACCGCCCGCCAGGCGGTCAGCGCGGGGATGCCGAGGCAGGCGCCGGCCTCGAAGCCGGTGCCGTCGGGCAGCCGCACCGCCTGGGCGGAGGGGACCGCGATGAACTCCGCCGCGGTGCCGAAGGCGCGCTTCCACTGGCCGTTCCAGACCCAGACGCGCTGGCCGATGCGCGCGCGGTCGATGCCCGCGCCGACCGCCTCGATCACGCCCGCCCCGTCGCTGTGGGGGATCACGCGGGGCGCGGGCATCGGCCGGCTGCCGCCGCGCGCCTTCCAGTCCGAGGGGTTCACGCCGGAAGCCGCAAGCCGCACCAGCACCTCGCCTGCGGCGGGGGCGGGGGTCGGCATCTCGCCCACCGCGATGACCTCCCCGGCGGGGCCGGTCCTCTCGTACCAGGCTGCGCGCATGGATGCTGCCCTCCCTTTCTCGGGTTCCGCTTGACGCGGCCGCCCGCCCCGGTCAACACTTCACCTGTTGGTTAAGCAAAGCCGGCCAGCACAGGCCGGCCGACAGGGGAAGGACCGAACCATGGATACCCACGCCGCCGCCCTCGCCACGCACGCGCTGCGCGCCACCCGCCGCATCCCCGCGCCGCCCGCCGCCGTCTTCGCGGCCTGGACGGACCCCGCGCGGCTGCGGCAGTGGTTCGGCCCCGCCGGCATGACGGTGACGGAGGCGGAGGTCGACCTTCGCCCCGGCGGGATGCACCGCACCGTGATGCGCGATGCCGACGGCAAGACCTGGCCGAACCGCCTGACCATCGACGAGGTCGCCCCGCCGTACCGCCTGGTGCTGCGGGTGACGGAGGATGCCTGCGGCCCGCTCATCGGCGCCACCGGCACGGTGACCTTCGCGGAGGAGGACGGGGGCACGCGGCTCGACGTGCTGTGGCAGCACCCGACGGAGGAGATGCGCGCGGCGCATGAGGCGATGGGTTTCGTGCGCGGCTGGGGCGAGACGCTCGACAGGCTGACCGCGCATGTCGCCGCGCCGGGGCAGCCCTGCCCGGGCGCGCTGCCGCCCTCGCCCGAGCATGGCTGGCTGCACCGCATGCTGGGCGACTGGCGACAGGAGACGGAATGCCGGATGGGCCCGGACGCCCCCCCGATGCAGGCCACCGCGACGGAGCGCGTGCGCTCCCTCGGCGGCTACTGGGTGGTGGGGGAGGGGGAGGGCGCGATGCCCGGCGGCGGCCATGCCCGCTGGACCGTCACGCTCGGCTGGGACCAGGGGGCGAGGACCTTCCGCGGCAGCTTCGTGGGGTCGATGATGCCGCACATGTTCGTCTATGCGGGCACGCTGTCCCCGGACGGGCGGACGCTGACCCTCGACACCGAAGGCCCCGCCATGACCGGCGAGGGGCGCGCGGCCTATCGCGACGAGGTGACGCTGCTGGATGAAGACCATCGCACCGTCACCTCCTCCGTGCAGGGGCCGGACGGCGCCTGGACCACCTTCATGACGGCCCGCCTCACGCGGATCGGCTGACCGCCCTGCGGCGTGATCCACTCTCGTGGATCACGCCGCAGCCCTTGTCCCGGCGCATGATACCGACCGGCGTTGATGGCGATCCGATGGCGCCCGGCGTTCTTGGCGCCGGGCGAGCCGCCGAATGGTGGCCGCGGCGCGTGCCGCGGAGCCAAGGGCCGCGGATGCGGCCCGCCCGGCGCCTGAGGGGCGGGAATGCGTCAGCGTTCACGCCGGCAGATATGATTCCCCGCTCCGGCGATGCCTGCCCCGCGGATCATGGGCTAGGCTCTTGTCTTGCCGCGTGATTCACGCCTCCGGCCGTTCCAGCCTGCGGCGACCACGCTCTAGCCGCCGGTGCGGACCAGCCGCACCAGCTGCGCGACATGCTCAGGCGGTGTCGTCTTCTCGATCCCGTGGCCGAGGTTGAAGACGAAGGGCCGCCCGCGCATCGCCGCCAGGATCTGCCGCGCCTCTGCCTCCAGCGCGACGCCGCCCGCGATCAGCGACAGCGGGTCGAGGTTGCCCTGCAGCCCGATGTTCGGCGCCACCGCGCCGGCCGCGAAGCGCGGGTCCATGGCGGTGTCCATCGCCACCGTGCCGACCCCGGTGCGGACCGTGTACTCCCCGATCAGCGGCCCGGCGAGGCGCGGGAAGCCGATGACCGGGATCGTCGGGTGCTGCCGCCTGATGTTGCGCACGATGATCGCCGTCGGCTCGATCACCCAGCGGCGGAACTGCGACGGCGGCAGCATCCCCGCCCAGCTGTCGAACAGCATCACCGCCTCGGCCCCCGCCTCGATCTGGGCCAGCAGGTAGTCGGTGGTGGCGTCCACCAGCGTGCGGATCAGCCGCCCGAACAGGGTGGGGTCGGCATAGGCCATGCCGCGCGCCGCCGCGAAGTCGCGCGACCCGTGGCCTTCCACCATGTAGGCCGCCACCGTCCAGGGGCTGCCCGCGAAGCCGATCAGCGCGACACGCGCCGCATGCGCCTCCAGCGCCGCGCGGGTCAGGCGCACTGTCTCGAAGATGGGGGCGGCCCTTTCGCGCAGCGCCGCGGGGTCGAGCGCCGCGACCGCCGCGGCGTCGCGCAGCGGGTCCAGCACCGGCCCCTCGCCCTCGGCGAAGCGCAGCCCCTGGCCCAGCGCCCAGGGCACGATCAGGATGTCGGAGAACAGGATGGCGCCGTCCATGCCGTAGCGGCGGATCGGCTGGATCGTGACCTCGGCCGCCATCTCGGGCGTGGTGCAGAGCTTGATGAAGCCCCCCGCCTTCGCGCGCACCTCGCGGTATTCCGGCAGGTAGCGGCCGGCCTGGCGCATCAGCCACATGGGCGGGGGCCACACCGCCTCGCCCGAGAGCGCCCGCAGCAGCGGCTTGCGCTCGCCCGCCGTGCCGCCTGTCGCTTCCGTCAATCGAGCCTCCCTGCCTGTCGGCGCCCATTCTTCACAAAGAAGAAGAATCCTTGAAGGGGAGTAGGGGTATTAGGGCCCTGTGGACATCGTGGATCACGCCTTCCCCGCCATCCGTCCACAGCCCTGTCCACGCGAAGATCGGCGGCCAAGTGGCTGGCGGGGCAGACGGAATCCGATCCGCCCCCCTTGCCGCCGGGACCGCGCGATTCCTGCCCCCCGTACCGCCCGATGCCCCGGTTGTCCCCGCTGACCGGCCCGGGATGCTTGACCCCGGCGGGTTTTCCCCGCCATCCCCGCTTTCCGCGATCCCCCCGGAGGCCAGGATGCCCCACCGCATGATCAACCTGCACCTGGTCTCCGACAGCACCGGCGAGACGCTGAACTCCATCGCCCGCGCCACCCTCTCCCGCTTCGACGAGCCGAATGTGGTGCATCACCGCTGGTCGCTCATCCGCTCCCGCCTCCAGCTCGACCGCGTGCTGGAGGGGATCGAGGCGGAGCCGGGCCCGGTGCTGTTCACCCTGGTGGACCGCAGCCTGCGTCATGCGCTGGAGGAGCATTGCATGCGCGTCGGCGTCGAGGTGCTCTCCCCGCTCGAGCCGGTGATGGAACTGCTGCAGAACGCCATCGGCGAACCCGCGCGGGAGAAGCGGGGCGCGCAGCATGTCATGGATGCGGACTACTTCCGCCGGATCGACGCGATGCACTACGTGCTGGCCCATGACGACGGCCAGGGCACCGCCGGCATCCACGAGGCGGATGTCTGCATCGTCGGCGTCTCCCGCTCCTCCAAGACGCCGACCTGCTTCTACCTGGCGAACCGCGGCATCAAGGCGGCCAATGTCCCGATCGTGCCCGGCGCACCGCTGCCGCCCGAGCTGGAGGACCCGCCCTGCCCGGTGGTCGGGCTGCACATCGAGACGGCGGCGCTGATCGAGATCCGCCGCCACCGGCTGCGGCTGATCGGCGCGCATGGCGTGCGCCACGACACCACCGACTACGTGGACCACGACGCGGTGAAGGCCGAGATCCTGGCCGCGCGACGGCTCTGCACCAGCCGCGGCTGGCCGGTGATCGACGTGACGCGCCGGTCGATCGAGGAGACGGCGGCGACCGTGCTGCAGCTGATGGAGGCCTGGCACGCCCGGCGCCACAAGCCGCAGCCGGTGCATGCGCCGGAGGATCCGGCCGCCGCCGTGCTGCGGGGCCGCAGCCCATGATGCCGACTGGCCTTGATGGTGATCCGATGGCGGCGGGCGAAGCCCGTCGAGCCGCCGGATGGCGGCCGCGGCAGGTGTGGCGAAGCCGCGGGTCGCGGATGCGGCCCGCCCGGCGTCTGAGGGCGGCATGATGCAGGCGGAGGCGCCGCGCCTCGTCCTCGCTTCCGCCTCGGCCTCCCGCCGGGCGCTGCTGGAGGCCGCCGGCCTGCGCTTCGAGGCGCGCGTCGCCGGCGTGGACGAGGCCGCGATCAAGGACGCCGCGCAGGCCGAGCGCATCCCCCCCGCCGATGCCGCGATCCTGCTGGCCGAGGCGAAGGCCGCGCGCATCGCCCGGCGCGACCCCGACGCGCTCGTCATCGGCTGCGACCAGCTGCTGGTCTGCGGGGGGCGTTGGTTCGACAAGCCGGAGGACCTGGCCGGCGCGCGCGCCCATCTGTTGGCGCTGCGCGGCAGGCAGCATGAGCTGGTGAACGGCACCGTCGCCTGGCGCGGCGGCGAACGGGTGTGGCAGGACGTGACAACGGCCCGCCTGACGATGCGGGACTTCGGCGACGCCTTCCTCGACGCCTACCTGGCCGCGGAGGGGAAGGCGCTGTGCGCCAGCGTCGGCGCCTATCGCGTGGAAGGGCCGGGGATCCAGCTGTTCAGCCGCATCGAGGGCGAGCATTCGGCCATCATCGGCCTGCCGATGCTGCCGCTGCTGCGCTTCCTGCGCCAGCACGGGGTGCTGGCGGGGTAGGGCCGCGCGCCCCGGGGGCGGTGGCCTATTCCTCGCGGCCGCCGGCCGTGCGCTCGTAGTGGCGGTAGTACTTGTTCGTCACCAGGTCGGTCTTCACCACGATGCAGACATCGGTGGTGTTGAACTGCTCGTCGATCACCGCCCCTTCGCCGACGAAGCCGCCGAGCCGCAGGTAGCCCTTGATGAGCGGCGGCAGCGCGATCATCGCCGCGCGCATGTCGACGGCGGAGGCCGCGAGCCGGTCCATCGCCACGAAGCGCCCGGGCAGGGCGCGCGGGCGCAGGGCGGGCGGGGCCAGGTGGTTCGCGTGCAGGTAGGTCAGCTGCGCCGCCAGCGCGTCGAGGTCGGTCCCCGGCAGGGACGCGCAGCCGAACATCAGGTCGATGCGGTGCCTGAACACATAGGCCGCGATGCCGCGCCACAGCAGCTGCAGCGTGCCCCGCGTGCGATACGCCTCCGCCACGCAGGACCGGCCGAGCTCCATCACCTCGCCCGGTAAGGCGAGCAGGGTGGAGACGTCGTATTCGCCTTCCGAGTAGAAGCGGCCGAGGCGCCGCGCCCCGCCGCGGCGGATCAGGCGGTAGGTGCCGACCACCGCTTCCGCCCCGTCGCCCCTGTCGTGGTCCAGCACCAGCAGGTGGTCGGCCACCGCGTCGAACTCGTCCGCGTCGCGGCGGGCGCTGCGGGTGCGAGGGTCGGCGCGGGCCCCCATCTCCTCGTAGAAGACGCGGTAGCGCAGCGCCTGCGCGGCATCGATCTCGGCCCCGCTCTCGGCCAGCCGCAGGCCGAGATTGCCGGCGCGCAGCTCCTCGAACCCGGCCTCGGTGGGTGCGGGGGTGGGCGGCTCGGCCGGCAGCGGCGCGTCCTCGGGCAGCGGGCCGTCGACGCTCATCCACCCCCCTTGCGGGCACGGGCCGGGGCGGGCGGGGCCTCGGCCTTGCGGCCGAACAGTTCCAGCCGGTGCCCGGCCAGGGCGAAGCCGAGCCGGGCGGCGATCCCGCGCAGCATCTCCTCGAGAGCGGGGTCGGCGAATTCGATCACCCGCCCGCTGTCCACGTCGATCAGGTGGTGGTGCTGGCCGCGGTCGGCGGGGTCGTAGCGGGCGCGGCCGCCGCCGAAGTCGCGGCGTTCCAGGATGCCCTTCTCCTCCAGCAGCCGGACGGTACGGTAGACCGTCGCGACCGAGATGCGGGCGTCGAGCGCGACGGCGCGGCGGTACAGCTCCTCCACGTCGGGGTGGTCTTCCGCCTCGCTCAGCACGCGCGCGATCAGCCGGCGCTGGCCGGTCATCTTGAGCCCGCGCTCGATGCAGGCCCGCTCGATCCGGGATGGATCGGGGGCGTCGGCGCGGTGCGGTGCGACGGACGGGTTGTCCATGCGGCGGGCGGGACCCTGGAGCGAGCGGAACCGGCGGCATCCATAGCCCCGGCGGCGCGGCAGGGCCACCGGGGCATCGGGCGGGGCGTGGCCGGCGCTGCCTCAGGCCTCGCGCGCGGCGGCGGCGGTGGCGCGCCCGCGGCCGGGCGGGCGGCCGCGCGGCTTGGTGCCGAGCCCGATCCGCTTGGCGAGGGAGGAGCGGTGCTTGGTGTAGTTCGGCGCCACCATCGGATAGTCGGAGGGCAGGCCCCAGCGTTCCCGGTACTGGTCCGGCGTCAGGTTGAACGAGGTCTTGAGGTGGCGCTTCAGCATCTTCAGCTTCTTGCCGTCCTCGAGGCAGACCAGGTAGTCCGGCATGATGGATTTCTTGACCGGCACCGCGGGCTGCGGCCGTTCCGGCGCGGCGGGCGCGGGCTGGCCGACCAGCGTCAGGGTCCGGTAGACCTCCTGGATCAGGTTCGGAAGATCCGCCACGGACACCGGGTTGTTCGAGACATGGGCGGAGACGATTTCTGCCGTCAGGCCCAGCAGGTCGGGGTTCGCCGAGGTTTCGGCCATGTCTGGTCTTCCCGCTTCGCGTCGAGCCGGTTGGTTCGGCCGGAATCCACCCTTCTGCACTCTGGCATCATGCCAGGTGCCAGGACGCGAGCCGCACCATATTCATGTGATTCGCCGTTTCGCAACTTCTGTTTCACCTCCCGCAGGGGTTTGATGCATGAAATCCTCCGTCACGGAAGAACAAGCCGCCGACCGGCACCTCGACATCACCGGCGAGACTTGCCCGATGACCTTCGTCCGCACCCGGCTGGAGCTGGACCGCATGGCGGCGGGGCAGGTGCTGCGCATCGCGATGCGGGGCATGGAGCCCCGCCGCAACGTGCCCCGCACCGCGACCGAACAGGGCCATGCCGTGCTGCGCGAGGTCGAGCAGGCGGACGGCACAGTCCTCGTCTGGATCAGGAAGAAATCGTGAAGTCCCGCCGCAGCACCAGCGCGTCCGACCCGTCGGCGTAATAGCGCCGCCGCCGGCCCGCGGTGGCGAAGCCCGCCGCGGCATAGAGCGCGCGGGCCGGCGTGTTGCGGTCCGAGACTTCGAGGAACATCGCCGCCGCGCCGCGCGCCGCCGCACCCGCCATCGCGCCCGCCAGCAGCGCCGCGCCATGGCCCTGCCGCCGGGCGGAGGGCGCGACGGCGAGGGTCAGGATCTCCGCCTCGTCGGCCGCGACGCGGGCGAGGACGAAGCCGAGCCCGGGCAGGTGCAGGCCGAAGGCGCCCGGCATGCCGAGCATCAGGCCGATCGCCTCCGCGCCCCAGCGTTCCGCCGGCGGGAAGGCCAGGGCATGCAGCGCGGCGAGGGCGGGCGCGTCGGCGGGCTGCGCCGCGATCATGCCGGCAGGCGCACCGCCGGCGGCTCGACATAGAGCGGCGCGGCGTCGCGCGGCGGGATGGCGCCCGTCAGGCGCCGCCACGCGACCGCCCCCGCCGCGGCCGCATCCGGCAGGCGCGACGCGGTCAGCACCACATCCGACCCGCGGGCGAGCAGCCGCGCCGCCAGCGCCGGCGCGGCATCCCCCACCGCCGCGACGGGACCGGCGGGCGCGGGCAGCGCGGCTTCCGCCATGGCCACGGGCGGCAGCATCGCCGCCCAGGCGCCGGGCGCGATGCGTTCCAGCACGAAGCGGCCGCGCCGCGTGTCGATGGCCGCCCAGACCTCCCGCGTCGCGCGGAGATCCTCCGGCAGGGCGGCGGCCAACGCTTCCCCGGTCGTGACGCCGACCAGCGGGACCGAGAGCGCGAGCGCGATGCCCTCGGCCAGCGCGATGGCGGTGCGCAGCCCGGTGAAGCCGCCGGGGCCCACCACCACCGCCACCGCATCGGCGCCGCCGGCCTCGTCCAGCAGGCGCCGGGCCAGCACCGGCAGGGCGGTGGGCTGCACGCGCGCACCCTCCTCCGCCAGGCGGGCGCGGGGGGCGCCGTCCACCATCAGCGCGGCGGAGGCACGGGCGAGGGAGCCATCGAGGGCGAGCAGGCGCATCCGCCCCCTCTACCCCCTCCGCCCTCCGCGCGGGAGAGCGGGGGCGCGGCGCCGGCGCGCTTGCCGCGCCGGCGCAAAAGGGGTGTTCTTCCGCCACGTCTTCCCCAGGACAGGCCCCGATGAACGAGATCCGCGTCCCGCGTCCGAACAACCTCGACGCCTTCTGGATGCCCTTCAGCGACAACAAGTATTTCAAGGACAAGCCGCGCCTGCTCGCCCGCGCCGAGGGCATGTCCTACTTCACGCCGGAGGGGAAGGAGATCCTGGACGGCACCGCGGGGCTGTGGTGCTGCAATGCCGGCCATGGCCGGCGCGAGATCACCGAGGCGATCCAGAAGCAGGCCGCGATCATGGATTTCGCGCCGACCTTCCAACTCGGCCACCCCATCGCCTTCGAGGCCGCGGCCCGCGTGGCGGAGATGACGCCCGACGGGATGGACCGCGTCTTCTTCGTCAATTCCGGGTCGGAAGCCGCGGACACCGCGCTGAAGATCGCGCTGGCCTATCACCGCGCCCGCGGCGAGGCGCAGCGCGTGCGCCTTGTGGGGCGGGAACGCGGCTACCACGGCGTCGGCTTCGGCGGCATGTCGGTGGGCGGCATCGGGCCGAACCGCAAGCAGTTCGGCGCGCAGCTTCCCTATGTGGACCACCTGCCCCACACCCACCTGCCCGCGCGCAACGCCTTCAGCAAGGGAGAGCCGCCGCACGGCGCCGAACTGGCCGATGCGCTGGAATCCCTCGTCGCCCTGCATGGCGACACCATCGCGGCCGTGATGGTGGAGCCGGTGGCGGGCTCGACCGGCGTGCTGGTGCCGCCGGTCGGCTACCTGAAGCGCCTGCGGGAGATCTGCGACCGCCACGGCATCCTGCTGGTCTTCGACGAGGTGATCACCGGCTTCGGCCGCATCGGCACCAATTTCGGCGCCGAGCGGCTGGGCGTCACGCCCGACATCATGACCATGGCGAAGGGGCTGACCAACGCCGCCGTGCCGATGGGCGCGGTGGCGACCAGCAACGCGGTCTACGACACCATCGTCCATGGCGTGCCGGCGGGGATCGAGCTGTTCCACGGCTACACCTATTCGGGCCATCCGCTCGCCTCCGCCGCCGCCATCGCGACGCTGGAGCTGCACCGGGCGGAGGACCTGCCCGGCCGCGTCATGGCGATCGAGGGCTACTGGCAGGAGGCCGCGCATGCGATGCGCGACATTCCCGGCGTGATCGACGTGCGCAACATCGGCCTGATCGCGGGGATCGAGCTGCAGCCCCGCGCCGGCAAGCCCACCGCCCGCGCGATGGAGGTGTTCCGCTGGTGCTTCGACAACGGCCTGCTGGTGCGCGTCACCGGCGACATCGTGGCCCTGTCGCCGCCGCTGATCATCGAGAAGCCGCATGTGGACCGGATCTTCGACACGCTCGGCAGCGCGATCCGCGCGGTCGCGGCCTGACCGTCCCGACAGGGGCGGCAGTCAGCGGCCGCCATCCTCCCGCGGGACGAGCACGAACAGCGCGGCGGCGTCGCGCATCCGCCCCGCCTGCTCCCCCGCCCCGGCGCCCCAGCCGGTGAACAGGTCGGCGCGCGCCGGACCGCGGATGGCGCCGCCGGTGTCCTGCGCCACCGCCAGGCGTCGCAGCGCGCCCCCCGCAGGGTCTCGCCCGCCGATCCAGACCGGCAGGCCGAGCGCGGTTTCCGTCCGGTCCACCGCCACCGACCGCCCCGGCGTCAGCGGCGCGCCGAGCGTGCCGACCGGCCCGGCTTCCGCCGGCAGGTCGGGCAGGATGCGGAAGAAGACGTAGCTCGGGTTGCGGGCCATCAGCTCGGCGGCCTCGGCTGGGCCGGCTTCCGCCATCCAGGCGCGGATCGCCTGCATCGAGACAGCCTCCCGCGCCAGCGCGCCGCGTTCCACCAGGGCGCGGCCGACGGCGTAGTAGGGATGCCCGTTCTGCCCGGCATAGCCGACGCGCAGCACCCGCCCGTCCGGCAGCGCCACCCGGCCCGATCCCTGGATGTGCAGGAAGAAGGCATCCACCGGGTCATCGACCCAGACCAGTTCGAGCCCGCGCCCCGCCAGCGCGCCCGCGGCGATCGCGGCGCGGTCGGGGAAGGGCACCAGCCGCCCGTCCCGCACCTGGCCGGCGGTGCGGCGCCCGCGGAGATCGGCGGCGAAGCTGCCGAGATCGACCTCCACCAGCTCCGGCGGGCGGGCATGGAGGGGTGTGGCGAAGCGGCTGGTGCGGGTGGGGCTGCCACGCAGCTCCGGCTCGAAATAGCCGGTCAGCGTGCCTTGCCCGACCGCGACCGGGCGGAAGCGGCGTTCCAGGAAGGCGCGGGCTGCGGCGTCGTCACCCGCCGGCAGGGTGGCCGCCTCGGCGCAGGCGGGGGCGAGTTGCCCTGCCGTCACCGCCAGCATCCCGCGCCCGCCCATCACCCGTTCGGGGGGGATGCGGGCCAGCGCCGCGCAGCCGCGCAGGAAGGTCGGGATCGCCTCGGCCTGCCGGTCCTGCGCCCAGCCCGGCAGTTCCGGATAGGCAACTTCGCGCGGCAGTTCCGGCCCGGCGGTGCAGCCGGCCAGCAGCAGCGCCGCGCCGAGGGCGGTACGGCGCGGCCGCGGGCGGTGCGCCTTCAGGCGCTGCGCGTCGCCACCAGGCGCCAGGTCGGGTCCTGGCTGCGCAGGTCGCGCTGGAAGGTCCAGATGTCGGTCAGTTCGGTCACCGCCTCGGCGCCCGCCACGATGCTGCCGTCGCGGCCGGTGGTCAGGTTCACCTGGTCGGAGACGAAACGGACGGTGACGTCGGCGACCGTGCCGCGCAGGTCGGCGGCCTCGACCGCCATCTCCTGCATGGCGCGGACCTCGCTGCGCTGGCTTTCGCCGTTCTGTTCGCGCGCGGTGATGGCGCCTTCGAAGCCGCCATAGACCTCGTCGGCCAGCAGGGCGCGCAGGGTCTGGCGGTCGCCGCGGGCGAAGGCGTCCACGATCATGCGGAAGGCGCCCTCCGCCCCGTCGAGGAAGGCGTTCGGGTCGAAGCCCGCATCGACGCCGCGGATGCGCATCAGGGCCTGGCCGACCGGGCTGCGCGGGTCGGGCACGCTGCGGCGCGCGCCGCCGGCCTGCGGCACGGGCGGCGGCAATTCGCCCGGCATGTCCTGCGCGGGCGGGCGCGCGGCCTTGGGGTCGTAGGGGGCGGCGCCGTCCTGGCGCGGCGGCCTCTCGAATCCGGTGCGGCGGCCGAGCACGCTGCGAAGGCGCAGGACCAGGAAGGCCGCGACCATCGCGAACAGGATCAGGTCGATGGGAAAGCCGCCCGACATGGATAACTCCTCACACGCCCATCACTTAGGGCCGGCACGGCCCCCCCGCAACGGCGAAGCGGCAGTATCGCGGCCGGATATGGACATCGGGTTGCGCCCGCCCTTATCCGGACGCAGCCGAACCACGCAGCGAGGCCGACCCCGCGATGTTCCTGCTCCGCCATGGCCAGAGCGAGTTCAACCTGCACTTCACCGCGACCCGACGCGACCCCGGCATCAAGGACCCGCGCCTGACCCCGCTCGGCCACCAGCAGGCGGAGGCGGCGGCGGAGGCGCTGGCCGGGCAGGGCATCGCCCGCATCATCGCCTCCCCCTACAGCCGCGCCCTGCAGACCGCGGCGCCGCTGGCGCGGCGGCTGGGCCTGCCGGTGCTGGTCAATCCCACCGTGCGGGAACGCTACGCCTTCACCTGCGACATCGGCAGCCCGGTGACGGCGCTGCGGGCCGAATGGCCGGGGGTGGAGTTCCGCCATGTGGAGGAGGTGTGGTGGCCCGCCGAGGAGGAGCCGGCCGAGCAGGTCATCGCCCGCGCCGCGCTGTTCCGGGGCGAGATGGCGTCCCTGCCCGACTGGGACCGCACGGTCGTCGTCTCCCACTGGGGGTTCATCCTGTCGATGACGGGGCGGAGCGTGGCCAACGGCACCTGGCTGACCTGCGACCCCACCGCCCCTCCCCCGGCCGAGGTGGTCTGGAAGCATCATTAGTCTTGCCCTCAGGCGGCGGGCGCGTCCTCCGCCCGCTTGCCTTGCGCGCCGACGCGCTGGAGCGCCGGTCGGTGCGGCCGGTCTGCGCGCGGGGCCGCGTTGCGGCCCGGGGCCCGGGCTGGCCGGTGGTGCGCGGCCCCGGCCGCTGGCCCGCGGGGCCGGCGCGTGGTAGCCCGACGCCACCTCGACCTCCGACGGGATCCCCATGTCCGACCAGTCCGCCCCCTCCTCGCCCATCCCGAACGGGCAGCCCGCGCCGCCGCTGCAACTGAACATCCAGTACACCAAGGACCTCTCCTTCGAGGTGCCGGGCGCGCCGGAGATCTTCGTCCAGCTCAAGGAACAGCCGCGCGTCGACCTGTCGCTCGACGTGCAGGCGCGCCCGGTCGAAGGCGGGCCGAATGTCTACGAGGTCGCGCTGCAGATCCGCGCCGATGCGAAGGTGGGCGCCACCGCCTGCTTCATCGCCGAACTCTCCTATTGCGGCGTCTTCACCATCAACGTGCCGCAGGAACACCTCGAGCCCGTCCTGCTGGTCGAATGCCCGCGGCTGCTGTTCCCCTTCGCGCGCAACATCCTGGCCGACGTGACGCGCGACGGCGGCTTCCCGCCCGTGCTGCTCGCGCCGATCGACTTCGTCGCGCTGTGGCAGTCCCGCCGCGGCCCGGGCGCGCAGCCGGTCGGGACGGCCTGAGGCGGCCACCCGGCCATGACAGCGGCGTGATCCGGCGCGCGCTCGACCCGTCCCGCTGGCGCGCCGCGCTGACGCGGCGGCTGGATGGGCCCGGCTTCTGGCGGGCGCTGGCCACGGCCTTCGGGCTGGGGGCGGCGGCCGCGCTGGCGCTGCCGCCGTTGCATCTCGTGCCGGTGCTGCTGCTGGCCCTGCCCGGCCTGTTCGTGATGGCGACCGCGGCGCCGACCGCGCGCCGCGCCGCATGGATCGGGCTGGCCTGGGGCTGGGGCTTCCATGTCGCGGGCCTGCACTGGCTGACCAACGCCATCCTGACGGAGGTCGACCGCTTCTGGTGGCTTGTGCCGGTCGCGGTGCCGGCGCTGGCGCTGCCGCTCGGCGCCTTCACCATCGCCCCGGCGCTGGCGGCGCGCGCGGCCGCGCCGGGCTGGCCGCGGCTGCTGGCCTTCGCCGCCGCCTGGATGGCGGCCGAGATGCTGCGCGGCGTGGTCTTCACCGGCTTCCCCTGGAACCTGCTCGGCACCGTCTGGGCCTTCGGCGGCCTGCCCGTGCAGTCCGCCGCCTGGATCGGCGTGCACGGGATGGGGCTCGTCACCGTGCTGCTCGCCCTCTCGCCCCTTCTCGGCCGGCGCGGCTGGATCGGCGGGGGCGCGGCGCTGGCGGGCTTCGCGCTGTTCGGCCTCGCGCGGCTCTGGCCCGCCGAGCCGGAGCCGCACGCGGTCGCCCTCATCCTCGTGCAGGGCAACGTGGCGCAGGAGGCGAAGTGGCGCGAGGACACGCGCCTGCCGATCTTCCGCCGCTACATCGACCTCAGCGCCGACGGCATCCGCTTGGCCGCCGAGGAAGCGCCGGCGAGCCGCCCGGTGGTGATCTGGCCGGAGACGGCAAGTCCCTTCCTGCTCGCCAACGACCCCGAGGCGGCGCGCCTGGCGACCGGGCCCCTGCCCCCCGGCGGCCTGCTGCTGGCCGGCGCCGTCCGCGCGCAGTTCGGCGCCGATGGCCGCGCCAGCCGGGTGTGGAACAGCCTCGTCGCGCTCGACGCGCAGGGGGCGGTGCTCGACACCTACGACAAGGCGCATCTGGTGCCCTTCGGCGAATACATGCCGCTGCGCGGCCTGCTGCCGCTCCGCCTGGTGCATAGCGCGATCGACTTCGAGGCCGGGCCGGGGCCGCGCAACATGGTCCTGCCGGGCCTGCCGGGCTTCTCCCCGCTCATCTGCTACGAGGTGATCTTTCCCGGTGCCGTGACCCCGGCGGACCGGCCGGGCTTCCTGGTCAACATCACCAACGACGCCTGGTTCGGCGTCTCCGCCGGCCCGCACCAGCACCTGGCCGCGGCGCGGCTGCGGGCGGTGGAGGAAGGCCTGCCGCTTGCCCGCGCGGCGCAGACCGGGATCTCCGCCGTGTTCGACGCCCGCGGGCGGGAGGTGTCGCGCATGGGCCTGGCCGAGACGGGCATCGTGCTCGCCCCCCTGCCGCAGGCGGGCGCGCCGACGCCCGTCGCACGCCTCGGTCTAATCATCCCGGTCGCGCTGCTCGTGCTGGTGTCGGCCGCGGCATGGCTGGGCACGCGTCGCGCGAAGCCGGGCCGGACGGGCCGCGCCGTCTGACCGGGCGGTCATGGGCCCCGGGTAGAGAGCTTTATTGAGATTTCTCAAAAGAGTTGACAAACCGTAGCGATCGGACTACCCCTTGCCCCGGGTCGGACGCCGCAGAGCGGCCGACATGACCCTGCCCGGGCCAGGACGGCCGCCCGGGATTGGGACGGGGAAGGCGGGTTCGCGGATCGGAGTCCGGAGAGTGTCCATGGCGAGCGACGAAGTCGTCGAACGGGGGGAGCGCGAGCATCGCCCCAGCCCGATCGACGTGCATGTCGGCAGTCGAGTACGCCTGCGCCGCACCCTGCTCGGCATGAGCCAGGAAAAGCTGGGCGAGGCGCTCGGCCTGACGTTCCAGCAGGTGCAGAAATACGAACGCGGCGTGAACCGCATCGGCGCGAGCCGGCTGTTCGACCTCTCGCGCGTGCTCGATGTGCCGATCGGGTTCTTCTTCGACGACATGCCGCCCGAGATGGGCGGCCACCAGGGCCGTCGCTTTGGCGGCTTCCAGGAAGCCCAGGACGGATTCGAGGACGACACGCTCCACCGGCGTGAGACGCTGGAACTGGTGCGCGCCTACTACCGCATCACCGATCCTTCGGTGCGGAAGCGGGTCTTCGACCTCATCAAGAGCCTCGCCCCGACCGAATAGCCGCGGCAACCCGGCCCGGGCCGGTCAGCCGTCCCGCAACTGCGGGTTGTCGAAGACCGGCGACCTGTAGCGCCGCAGCGCCTCCTCCAGCGCCGCCGCGAGGTCCCGCTTCTCGGCCTCGGAAAGGAAGCGCCCCACCTCCACGCTCCGCCCCCGCGCGGCGAGGCGGAGCGCCGGCACCGCGCCGGGCCGTTCCCGCAATTCGAGCCGCGCCCAGTAGGGGTCGAGCGCCACCTCCTGCCGGCCGCCGCGGCCATCCGCGGCCAGCACGCGCAGCCGGTCCGGCGTCAGCACCACCACCTCCACCTGCGCCGCGGTCCAGCGCCGGTGAAGCGCCACGAGCCCGAGCACCAGGGCAAGCTCCGCCCCCAGGATCGGCAGCACCGGCCAGGCGCCGAGCAGGGTGAACAGCAGTGCCGGCACGCAGGCCGCCGGGATGGCAAGTCCGCAGAGCCACCGCATCCCGGTGGCGGAGAGGCTGCGGGGTGGCGTGCTGACCGCCTCGAAGAGGATCGGCCCGGCGGGGCTGGGCGAGGATGGCATGGCCTACCAGTATGGGGTACTTCGACCGGACCACCATGCCCGACGACGCCCCGCCCCGCACAAGTCGCAGCAAGACCCCGACCCGCGCCAGGACCATGCCGGCGGCCCAGGCGGAACGGTTCATCCGCGCCCTCGCCGCGGCCAACCCCTCGCCCGAGACGGAGCTGCGCTTCCACGACCCCTTCACCCTGCTGGTCGCGGTCGTGCTGTCCGCCCAGACCACCGATGCGGCGGTGAACAAGGCGACCCCGGCGCTGTTCGCTGCCGCGCCGACGCCGGCCGCGATGGCCGCCCTCGGCGAGGCGGGGATCGGGCCGCATATCCGCAGCATCGGGCTGTGGCAGGGCAAGGCGCGCAACGTCGCCGCCCTCGCGCGGCTGCTGGTCGAGCGGCATGGCGGCGCCGTCCCGGATGACCGCGAGGCGCTGGAGGCGCTGCCGGGCGTCGGGCGCAAGACGGCCAATGTCGTGCTGAACGTCGCCTTCGGCGAGAGCACGATGGCGGTGGACACCCACATCTTCCGCCTCGGCAACCGCACCGGCCTGGCGCCCGGCAAGACCCCGCGGGAGGTGGAGGACGGGCTGGTGCGGAAGATCCCGAAGGACCTTCTGCGCGACGCCCACCACTGGCTGATCCTGCACGGGCGCTATGTCTGCAAGGCCCGTGCGCCGGAATGCTGGCGTTGCCCGGCGCTGGCGCATTGCAACTTTTCGGCGAAGGTGCTGGCGCCGCCGGGCTAGCTCGCGATCGTCCCCAGTGTGCACGCCGCAGGCGGGCATACGCAGGGCGTGATACCGGCCGGCGTTGAAGGTGATCCGATGGCGGCGGGCGAAGCCCGCCGAGCCGCCGGATGGCGGCCGCCGCATCTGCGGCGAAGCCAAGGGCCGCGGATGCGGCCCGCCCGGCGTCTGAGGGGCGTGAATGTGTCAGCATTCACGCCGGTCAGTATGAATCGCCGGGTCAAAGGGGACTGGACCGGCATTGACCTGACGACAGTCAGGGCAACGCCGGTCTCGAGGGCTACTGCCCCGGGGTCTCGGCGCCCGTGCCGCGCAGGCGCGCCCGGCCGCCGCGGCGCCCGGCCTCCACCGCCTTCTCCCGGTCATTGGCGAAGTTGCCGGGGTTCGCCGCCGCGCCGCCGCCGCCCTGGCTGAGCTTCCCGCCGCGGCGCCCGGCCTCCACCGCCTTCTCCCGGTCATTGGCGAAGTTGGCGGGGTTGCTCGCACGGCCCTGGGCCTGGCCGCCACGCCGCCCGGCCTCGGCCGCCTTGTCGCGCGCATTGGCGAAGTTGGCGGGGTTGCTCGCGCGGCCCTGGGCCAGGCCACCGCGGCGTCCCGCGGCGGCCGCGCGGGCCGGGTCATGGGCGAAGTTGCCGGGATTGGGGCGTGCCGGGCGGGCCGCGCCGTCATCCTCCTTGTCCGTCATGGGTCCGGCCTTCCTGCTGTTCTCGAAGGTGCCGCAACGCGGGACGGCAGGGTGCGGTGGGACGGGTGGGGGCTTTTTCACGCGATGCGCGGCCGGGCCGGTGCGGTCCCGCGACGGTCCCGGCGCCACGGCCACGGGCCGGAACCGCAGTGCAGCAACCGGCGTTGAGACGGCATCCAGGACGTCCAGGCGATCCGGGGGCAGCGGTCCGTTCGGCCGCGCAACAGCCTTGTTGCATGCCCCGCCGCCGGCCCACCTGACCATGGGAGACGAAAATGAACGAGGCTCCGCCTTGTCCAGGCCGCAATGCCGACAGCCGGCCTGTGCTGCTTTGCCTGTCGCATCTGCGCTGGGACTTCGTCTTCCAGCGCCCGCAGCACCTGATGACGCGTGCCGCGGCGGAGCACGAGGTGATCTTCTTCGAGGAGCCGGTGGAGGAGCCGGGCGCGACCCCGCGGCTTGAGACCATGGCGCGGCCGGGCGGCGTGACGGTGGTGCGGCCGGTGCTGCCGGCGGGCCTGTCGCCCGAGATGTCCATCGCCTCGCAGCGCGCCCTGCTCGAGACGCTGCTCGCGCCCCGCGCGGGGCGACGGCTGGTGCTGTGGTTCTACTCGCCGATGTTCATGGGGCTGGCCGGACAGGTGCAGGCCGACGTCACCGTCTATGACTGCATGGACGAATTGTCGGCCTTCCGGGGCGCCCCGCCCGCGATGCTGGAGATGGAGCGCCGCCTGCTGGCCCGCGCCGACCTGGTCTTCACCGGCGGGCGCAGCCTCTACGAGGCGAAGCGGGGCAGGCACCGCGCCGTGCACTGCTTCCCCTCCTCGATCGACGCGGCGCATTTCGGCCGGGCGCGGCAGGCCCTGCCCGAGCCGGAGGCGATGCGCGACATCCCCCGCCCGCGGCTCGGCTTCTTCGGCGTGGTGGATGAGCGGATGGACATCGACCTCGTGGCGCAGCTGGCCGCGCTGCGCCCGGACTGGTCGCTGGTGATGATCGGGCCGGTGGTGAAGATCGACCCCGCCATGCTGCCGCGCACGGCGAACATCCACTGGCTTGGCGGGCGCGACTACAAGGACCTGCCGGCGCATCTGGCGCATTGGGACCTGGGCTTCATGCCCTTCGCCATCAACGAGAGCACGCGCTTCATCAGCCCGACCAAGACGCCGGAATTCCTGGCGGCCGGGCTGCCGGTGGTCTCCACCGCCGTCACCGACGTGGTGCGCGACTATGGCGATCCCGGCCTGGTCGAGATCGCGCAGGATGCGCGGGAGATGGCGGAGAAGGCCGAGCTGCTGCTGCGCCGCCCGCGTGGCGAATGGCTGGCGCGCGTCGATGCGCGGCTCGCCTCCGGTTCCTGGGACCGCACCTGGGACAGGATGGCGTCCCTGATCCGCGAGGCGAAGGGCAGGGTGCAGGGATCCGCGGGCGCAGGTGCGTCCGCGGCGGTGGTGGCGCGTGTGGCGGGGGCGAACCATGTTTGACTGGTTGATCGTGGGTGCGGGCTTCGCGGGCTCGATCCTGGCGGAGCGTCTGGCCTCCGTGCGCAACGAGAAGGTGCTGGTGATCGACCGGCGCGACCATATCGGTGGCAACGCCTATGACCACCCGGACGATGCGGGTGTGCTGATCCACCGCTACGGCCCGCACATCTTCCACACCAACAGCGAGCAGATCTTCGCCCACCTGTCGAAGTTCACCGAATGGCGCCCCTATGAGCACCGCGTGCTGGCGCAGGTGAGGAGCCCGACCACCGGCGAGGACACGCTGGTGCCGATGCCGATCAACCTCGACACCATCAACAGGCTCTACGGCCTGAACCTGACCGAGGCGGAGGTCGAGGGCTGGATGGAGGCACGCGCCGAGAAGGTGGAGCAGGTCCGCACCAGCGAGGACGTGGTGGTCGGCAAGGTGGGGCGCGAGCTCTACGAGCTGTTCTTCCGCGGCTACACCCGCAAGCAATGGGCGCTCGACCCCAGCGAGCTGGACAAGAGCGTGACGGCCCGCGTGCCGACGCGGACCAACCGCGACGACCGCTACTTCACCGACCGCTTCCAGTACATGCCGCGCGACGGCTACACGGCGATGTTCCGGAAGATCCTGGACCATCCGAACATCACCGTCCGCACCGGGATGGACTTCGCCGAGGCGCGCCGGCGCTTCAGCTTCCGCCGGCTGGTCTGGACGGGGCCGGTGGACGAGTATTTCGGCTTCCGCCACGGCAAGCTGCCCTATCGCAGCCTGACCTTCCGGCACGAGACGCTGGACCGCGAATGGGCGCTGCCCACCGGCACGGTGAACCACCCGGCCGAGGGCACGCCCTTCACCCGCGTGTCGGAATACAAGTGGATGACCGGGCAGGTGCATCCGAAGACCAGCGTGACCTACGAATTCCCGAGCGCGGAGGGCGACCCCTACTACCCGATCCCCCGCCCGGAGAACGCCGCGCTCTACAAGAAATACGAGGCGCTGGCCGATGCCGAGCGCGACACCTGGTTCGTCGGGCGGCTTGCGACCTACCGCTACTACAACATGGACCAGGTGGTCGGGCAGGCGCTGGCGACCTTCGAGCGCATCCAGAAGGTGGTCCCGCCCGAGGCCGCGAATGACGACCGCCGCGTGGCGGCCGTGGCGGCGGGCGAGTAGCCGAAACTCCCCCGCTCCGCTTCCTTCCCGCGGATGCGGGGGGGGGGCGGAGCGGGGGTGATTCTCCTGCTACTCAGCCGCCTTCGGCATCTCCCCGCCCACGCCCGGGCGGCGGACGCGCAGCCGGCGGATCTTGCGCGGGTCGGCTTCCAGCACGCGGAATTCGAGCCCGCTCGGGTGGCCGATCAGCTCGCCCCGCGCCGGGACACGCCCGGCCAGCGTGAAGACCAGGCCGCCCACCGTGTCGATGTCGGCGGCGCGCTCCTCGTCCGTCAGCACGCTGCCCATCTTCGCCTCGAAGGCCTCGATGGTGGTGCGGGCGTCCATCTCGATCGTGCCGTCCGGGCGTTCCTGGATGGTCGGCTGGTTCACCTCGTCATGCTCGTCGCTGATGTCGCCGACGATGGTTTCCACCAGGTCCTCGATGGTCACCAGCCCGTCGATGCCGCCGTATTCGTCCACCACCAGCGCCATGTGGATGCGCGCCGCGCGCATCTGCAGCAGCAGGTCGAGCACCGGGACGGTCGGCACCACGAACAGCGGCTTGCGCAGGATCGCCTTCATCGAGAAGGCGGCCGGGTCCCGGCCCACCGCGGCGATGACGTCCTTGATGTGGACCATGCCCACGATGTCGTCGAGGTTCTGGCGGTAGACGGGGAAGCGGCTGTGCCCCTCGCGCTGGATCAGCCGGATCGCCTGGTCGAGCGTCAGGTCCTCGGGCATCGCGAGGATGTCGGCGCGCGGCAGCATGACGTCGTAGGCGGTGCGGTCGCGCAGCCGTAGGACGTTGCGCAGCAGCACGCGCTCATGCAGGTCGAGCCCGGTTTCGCCATCGTCCGGCAGGCCGCCCGGCTCCTGGTCCCGGTCCTCGAGGAGTTCCTCCACCCGGTCGCGGACGCTCTCGGCCTCCCGCTTCCGCAGCAGGCCCTGCAGGCGCGCGAAGAAGGTGTTGCGGCGGTCGGGCTGGCCGCCATGGCCGTGCCCGGCCCCGTTGCCGTTGCCGCTCATGCCGCGCCCCGTCCCCGCGGGCCCCCCGCGCGACCTTCCTTCCAGGGGTTCGGACGGCCGAGGCGGCGCATGACGCGGGCCTCCGCCTGTTCCATCCGCCGCGCCTCGCCGGCGGCCAGGTGGTCGTGCCCCGCAAGGTGCAGCGCGCCATGGGCCACCAGATGCGCCAGGTGGTCGGCGGTGCGCCGCCCGGCCTGCCGTGCTTCCCGCCGGACGACGCCGAGCGCGAGCGCGAGGTCGCCGAGATGGCCGCCCGCGCCGGCGGGGAAGGACAGCACGTTGGTCGGCTTGGCCTTGGCGCGGTGCGTGCCGTTCAGCCGCTTCACCGCGCGGTCATCGGCCAGCAGCACGGTGACCGCGCCGGTCGCACCCGCTTCGGCCAGCGCGGCGGCGGCGGCGCGGCGCGCGACCTCCTCCGGCCTGGGCACGGCGGCGCGCCATCCCGGCGCCGCCAGGACCACCGACACCTCCGTGGCGGCGGTCCTGTCCTCGATCCACTTCCCGGCCCCTCGCGGGCCGGGACGACTACTTTCCGGTTCCATCTCTCTCCGAACCCGACCGGCCCCGGCCGCCGCGCGCGGCATCGTCCGCGCGCCCGTAAGCGGCCACGATGCGGGCCACCAGCGGGTGCCTTACCACATCCCGCTCGGCGAATCTCGCCACCGCGATCCCGTCCACGCCGTCGAGGATGGACAGCGCCTCCGCCAGGCCGGATTTCTGGCCGGGCGGCAGGTCCACCTGGGTCGGGTCGCCGGTGACCACCATGCGCGATCCCTCCCCCATGCGGGTGAGGAACATCTTCATCTGCGCCGGCGTGGTGTTCTGCGCCTCGTCCAGGATGGCGTAGCAATGCGCGAGCGTGCGGCCCCGCATGAAGGCGAGGGGCGCGACCTCGATCTCGCCTGCCGTCATGCGGCGGGTCAGTTGTTCCGCCGGCATCATGTCGTGCAGCGCGTCGTAGAGCGGGCGGAGATAGGGGTCCACCTTCTCCTTCAGGTCGCCGGGCAGGTAGCCGAGCTTCTCCCCCGCCTCCACCGCCGGGCGCGACAGCACGATGCGGTCGACGCGGCCCGCCTGCAGCAGCGCCACCCCCTGCGCGACCGCGAGGTAGGTCTTGCCGGTGCCGGCCGGGCCGATGCCGAACACCATCTCGTGGCGCGCCAGCATGTCGATGTACTGGGCCTGGGCAGGCGTGCGCGGGGCGATCGCACCCTTGCGGGTGCGGATCGCCGGGATGTCCTGCAGGGGCAGGCGGGGATCCGCCTCCTGCACGCCTTCCGCCATGCGCATGGCGGCCTCCACCTCGGACGCACCCACGTGTTCGCCTTTCTGCAGCCGTCGCCACAAGGCCCCCAGCGCCGCCTCGGCCACCTCCGTCCGCTCCGGCGTGCCGGTGATGGTCAGCCGGTTGCCCCGGCTGCCGACCCTGACACCCAGCCGCATCTCCATGCGGGCGAGGTTGCGGTCGTGTTCCCCGTAGAGCAGCGGCAGCAGCGCGTTGTCGTCGAACTGCAGCGTCACGACGCGGCTGGACGGGGCATCCGGAGAGGCGGCGCGCTGGCTGGCGCGGGCGTCACCGGGACGGAGGGCGACAGCGGCGGGGGGGGTGTTCAAGCGGCGGCCTTCTCCTGTTCGGGGTTCCGGTCTGGTGGTCCGATCGCGCTGCCGTCGACCTGCACGGCAAGCGAGTTGGGATGGGCCGCGGTCACGGTGCAGCGATGCACCTGCCCGACAAGCGTGGTCGGCCCTTCGGCGAAGACCGGCTGGAGCCAGGGGCTCCGCCCGGCAACCTGTCCGGGGTGCCGCCCCGGCCCGGTGAAGAGGATGTCGCACTGCATGCCGGTGCGGGAACGGTTGAATGCGGCCTGTTGTTCCCGCAGCAAGGCCTGGATCTCCTGCAGGCGGCGGTCACGGTCGCGCTCCGCGACCTGAAATGGGGCGCCGGAGGCCGGCGTGCCAGGGCGGGCCGAGTATTTGAAGGAGAAGGCGAGCGCGAAGCCGACCTGCCGGATGAGGTCGAGCGTCGCCACATGGTCCGCCTCCGTCTCGCCCGGATGTCCGGCGATGAAGTCGGAGGACAGCGCCAGGTCGGGCCGCGCCGCGCGCAGCCGGTCGACGATCCGCAGGTACTCCGCCGCCCCGTGGCCGCGGTTCATGGCCGCGAGCATCCGGTCCGAGCCCGACTGCACCGGCAGGTGCAGGAAGGGCATCAGGGCCGGCACCTCGCCATGCGCGGCGATCAGGTCGTCATCCATGTCGCGCGGGTGGCTGGTGGTGTAGCGGATGCGGGCCAGCCCATCGAGCCCGGCGAGTTCCCGGATCAGCCGCCCGAGGCCCCAGACGCGGCCATCCGGGCCTTCCCCGTGCCAGGCATTCACGTTCTGCCCGAGCAGCGTGACCTCCCGCGCGCCCTGCGCCACTAGGCGCCGCGCCTCCTCCAGCACGGCGGCGGCGGGGCGGGAGTATTCGGCGCCGCGGGTATAGGGGACGACGCAGAAGGAGCAGAACTTGTCGCAGCCTTCCTGGATGGTGAGGAAGGCGGTGACGCCCTGCGGGGCCGCGGCTTCGGGCAGGTGGTCGAATTTCTGGTCGGCGGGGAAGTCGGTGTCGATCACCGCGCCGGCCGCGCGGCTCGCCCGCGCCACCAGCTCCGGCAGGCGGTGGTAGGTCTGCGGGCCGAGCACGAGGTCGACATGCGGGGCGCGGGCCGCGATCTCCGCCCCTTCGGCCTGGGCGACGCAGCCCGCGACGGCGAGGATCATGCGCCCGCCTTCCCGTTCCTTCGCCTGCTTCAGCGGGCGCAGACGGCCGAGTTCGGAGAACAGCTTCTCCGACGCCTTCTCCCGGATGTGGCAGGTGTTCAGCACCACCATGTCGGCGCCGTCCGGCGCCTCGGCCGGCGCATAGCCGAGCGGGGCCAGCACATCCGCCATGCGGGCGCTGTCGTAGACATTCATCTGGCAGCCCCAGGTGCGGATGTAGAGCCGCTTCCGGGGCGGGGTCGCGCGGTCCGCCGCGCGCGGGTCGGGAACGCTCATCGGGCCGAAAACTCCGCCGGCCCGCCGGGCCTCCGGCGGGGCGAAGCGGGGGATGTGCGGAGTTGCCGTGCCCGGGTCAAGCTTCGGGCCGGCACCGCAGGGGCGTGCGGGTCGCAGTCACGCGGGAAGCCTGCGGGTGCGGATCGAGCCGGGTCAAGCTCGAAGCGCTGCCGGCGCGACGAGCGGCACCGGCGGCCGGTTCTGCCGCAGCACGCCGCAGCTTTCCGCCACCACTGCGGCGCAGGCGGCGGTCAGTGCCTTGCGGTCGGGATAGGCGGCGGGGTCGACCGGCGCGTGCAGCACCACGGTCGCACGCGCCCCGGGCCGCCGCGCCAGGCGCCAGAAATGGCTGCCGATGTCCATGTCGCCGTACCAGGCGAAAAGCGGCCGGTCGCGCCGGCAGGCCGGCAGCCCGCCCAACCGGTCGAACACCACCGAGACCGGCTGCACCAGCCGCGCATGGTCGGCCACCGACAGGAAGGCGCTGCGGAAGGGCAGCACGCGCCCGCCGTCGCTCGTCGTGCCCTCGGGGAACAGGATGATGCTGTCGCCGCGGCCCATGCGTTCGCGGATCGCGCCGGCTTCCCCCTTCGTGCCGCTGCGGCTGCGGCTGACGAAGACGGTGCGGCCGAGCCGCGCGACCGTGCGGATCAGCGGCCAGGTCCCGACCTCGGACTTGGCGACGAAGCAGGCCTCGAGCGTCGCGCCCAGCACCAGCACGTCGAGCCAGGAGGTGTGGTTGGACACGAACAGCACCGGGCGGTCGCGCGTGGCCTCGCCCACCACCTGGATGCGCAGGCCGATCAGCCGGCAGAGGACCGCGTAGTAGACCTTGGGGAAGACCAGCCTGCCGCGGCCCGGCAGGAGCAGCAGCAGGGCCTGGACCGGGATGCAGAGCAGCGTCCAGGCCAGCGCCGTTACCATCCGCCGCACCGCCCTGAACCGCCCGCCAAGCGGCCGCAGCCCCAGCACGTCGCCCCAGATGCTGTCGGGGTCCGAGGCGGAGAAGGAGATCGCCTTGCGCCGCCGCAGCCGCCGCGGGCGCAGCGCCTCCGGGGTGGTCAGGCGGGCGGTGGCTTCCATGACCGCGCCTTAGACCGCGCCCGACGACAGGGCAATGAAGGAGGAACGACATGATGGTGAAGGCGCCGTCGCCTCCCCGCCCGGCCGGGACGGCCGACGGACCGTGCCGCCGGCGGCATGGGGCGCGTTGCCGATCTTGCGGCGGCGCGGCAGGTTGGGGCCTATGCCGCATCGCCGACGGAGCCATCCCATGCCGATCCCGCGCCGCCTCCTGCTCGGCGCCGCCCTTGCCGCGCCGGCCCTCGCCCGGGCGCAGGCGCCCTGGGCGCCCGACCGGCCGGTGCGGCTGGTGGTGCCCTTCGCGCCGGGCGGCAGCCAGGACGTGCTCGGCCGGCTCTTCGCGCAGGCCGTCTCCCAGTCCGTGGGCCAGAACCTGGTGGTGGAGAACCGTGCCGGCGCGGGCGGCATCATCGGCGCGCAGGAAGTCGCCCGCGCCGCGCCGGACGGCCACACGCTGCTGCTGGCCACGGCGGGGCAGCTCACCATCGCCAAGGCGATCGGCCGGCGCCTGCCCTACGACCCGATCGCGGATTTCGCGCCGGTCATCCACCTGTCGGACAGCCCCGTCGCGCTGCTCGCCGCGCCGAACCTGCCCGCCTCCGACATCCCCTCCCTCCTCGCCTTCGCCCGCCGCGCGCCGGAGCCGCTGCCCTATGCCAGCACCGGGACGGGCACCAACACGCATCTCATCATGGAGGACCTGAAGGCGCGGGAGAGGCTGAATGTCGAGCATGTGCCCTATCGCGGCGCCGCGGCCGCCTTCAACGACCTGATGGCCGGGCGCATCGCGCTGATGTTCGTCTCCGTCCCCTCCGTGCTCGGCTTCGCGGGGGGGCAGCTGCGCGTGCTCGGCGTCACCTCCCGCGAACGCTTCCCCGCCACGCCGGACGTGCCGACGTTGATCGAGGGCGGCGTGCGCGACTTCGAGGCCTCGATCTGGACCGGGGTGGCGGCGCCTGCCGCGACCCCCGCGCCGGTGGTCGAGCGGTGGCGACGCGAATTCGCCGCGGCGCTGGAAGGCGGCCTGGTGAAGCCCCGCCTGGAGGGGCTCGGCGCCACCGCGAATGGCAGCGGCCCGGCCGAATTCGCGACCCTGCTGCGCGACGACCTGGCGCGCTGGACGCGCGTGGCGGCGCCGCTGAACATCTCGCTGGATTGAGGCCGCCGCCCGCATGCGACTGACCATCCTCGGTGCCGGCGCGGTCGGCCCGGCCGCCGCGGCGCTGGCGGTCAGCCGGGGCCATTCGGTGGTGCTCTGGTCGCCGCGCGGCGGAGGCACGCACGGCATCGGCGCGACGCTGACGGTGGAAGGCGCGCTGGCCGGCACCGCGCGGATCGAGGTGGCGGTCGATGTCGGCCGGGCGCTTGCGGGGGCGGAAGCGGTGCTGGTCAGCGTGCCGCCCCATGCGCTGGGCCCGGTGCTGCGCCGCGTGGCGCCGATGCTGCCCGCGGGCGTGCCGGTGCTGCTGGCGCCGGGCCATTCGCTGGCGCCACTGCTGCTGGACCGGCTGATGGCGATGCGCGGCGCGGCCTGCCCGGTGGGCGCCATGGCGGTGCCGCCGGTAGTGGCCAGCCGCACCGGGCCCGATGCGGTGCGCATCCAGGCCGTGCGGGAGCAGGTGGAGATCGGCGCCGTCCCGGCCGGCCGCGCGCCCGACCTCGCGCGGCTCTGCGCCGGGCTGTTCGGCGTGCCCTTCGCCCCGCTCTCCGACGTGCTGGGCGCCGCGCTGGCGACGGCGGAGCCGGTGTGGCAGGCGGCGCTCGCGATGGGGAACCTGACCCGGATCGAAGGCGCGGAGCCGTGGGACGTGCATGGCCAGATGACGCCTGCCGTCTGCCGCGTGATGGAACGGCTGGATGCCGAGCGCGTGGCGCTGGCCGCGGCGCATGGCCACGCCGTGCCGACCCTGGCGGCGCAGCTGCACCGCGCGGGCGGGGTGAAGCAGGCGTCGCTGCACGAGATGGCCCGCGCGCTGGAAGTGGCGCGCGGCGCGACGCCGGGGCCGATGGGGCTGGATGCCGCGCACCTGGCCGAATGCGTGACCTACGGCCTGGCGCTGTGGCTGCGGTTGGCGGCGGCGAAGGGCGTCGCGATGCCGCTGACGGCGGCCAGCGTCGCGGTGCTGGAGGCGATGTGGGGCGCGACGCTGACGGGGGACGACCTTCTGGAAGGGCTCGACCTCGGGGCGCTGCCGCGGCTGTTGCGCGACGGGCATCCCCGGTAGGCGGGCCGCGGCGCGGGCCGGGCGCTACCGCCCCGCGCCTTCGGCCAGCAGGCGCGGAAGGTCACGGAGGTCGAGCGCGTCGAGCATCGGGTTCCGCCGGAGGTCGCGGCCCCACAGGGCTTCGAGGGTGCGGACCACGCCATCCGTGACGGGCATCGCGACGCCGCGCGCCGTGGCGAGGGCGAGGTAGTAGGAGAGGCCGAAGGGCACGTCCTCGATCACGTAGCGGCTTTCCGTGGTCCGCGGGCCGCGCACCTCCGGCCGCGCCGCGGCGATGCGCGCCGTCATCTCGTGCAGGGGCGCGATCGGCACGCCGTTGGCGCGGTGCAGCGCGGTCGCGATGCCCTCCAGCACATGCCCATGGGCGGCGGCGAGGTCCGCGCGTTCGCCTTCCATCGCCAGCATGAGGTTGCAGGCGAAGGGGGTCATCATGGCGTATTGCGGCCAGTCCTCGGCGCGTTCCATCCGCGTCACGTTGGTGAGCGCAAGGGCGGCGTGCGCGATCGGGTTCAGGTTCAGCAGGCTGGCATGCAGCGCATCGGGCGACAGCGGGACATCCATCCCGAACAGCGCCCGCGCCAGCGCCGCCATCTCCGGCGCGGCGGCGGCGGGAACGGCGGCCATCTCCACCGCGCTCCGCAGCATCGCGACCCGCACGCGCCCCGGCGCGGTGCGCCGCGCGCCGCCGGGGGTGGTCGCCATGGCGCCGACCGGCGCGCGCCGCGCCGGCGCGCCGCGCCGGGCCATCAGCACGTCCAGCACCACGGGGGCGAGCGAGGCGGCGGGCGCGACCAGCAGCGGCAGGCCGGGCGGCAGCGCGGCGGCGATGCGCGGCAGCACGGCCGCGAAGGCATGGGCCGGCACCGCCAGCAGCGCCGCATCGGCGCCACGGAACGCATCCCCGAGCGAGGCGGTGGCGGCGAGGGGGAAGTGGCCCTCGATCAACCCCTCCGCCTCGATCCCGTCCTCGAGCCCCGCAATCCCCGCACCCGACGGGGACCAGACCACCGCCCGGTGCCCGCGGCTCATCGCCAGCACTGCCGCGGCCGGGCCGATCGCCCCCGCGCCCAGGACCGCCAGCCTCATCCCCCTGCCCTCCGTCGCGCGCGCAGCCTCGCGCCCCGCGGCCGGCGCCGCAAGGCGGCACGGCCGTTGCGGGCGCGGTCTATCGCCCAGCGGCGCGGCGCAGGCGGGGCTTCTCGGGCGGAGCCTCGCGGTCCAGCAGGGCGTGCATCGCGGCGACGGTCTGCGGGGTGAGGCGGCGGATGGAATCGGCGATGCGGTTGGCGAGCGCGGTGGCCTCGGGCGACAGGCCGGCGGTGTCCACGGTGACCTTCGGATGCGACAGCCGCGCGAGCTCCGCCAGCTCCTCCGCCTCGTCCCAGATCAGGCCGAAGAACTCGTTCACCTGGTGCACGAGCCCCGGCGAGGGGCGGCCGCGATGGCCGTGTTCGAGCGCGGAGAGATAGGCGGAGGAGACCTGCAGATGCGCGGCCAGGTCCTTCAGCGTGACCCGCCGCGCGCGGCGCAGCTGACGCAGGCGGGCGCCGAAGGGGGTCATGTTCTTGAGCCCTCATGCGCCGGGCGGCCGCATCCGCGGCCTTGGCTGGCGCGCCGACGCGCTGCGGCGCGGGGCCATGCGGTTGCGCTGCGCGCGGGGCCGCATCCGCGGCCCGTCGTCCTGTCTTCCTGCGCAGGGCGGCCGCATCCGCGGGTTCGGCCGACATGCCGGTCTCTCACCTGGCGCGCTTCCGGCGCAGCAGGATGTTCACCGCGCCGGCATTGGTGGGATGCGGGTGCGCCGCGCCCAGCACCAGCGGCCGCAGGTCCGGCGCGTTCAGCCAGTGCGGCAATTCCCGCCGCAGTACCCCGCCTTCCGGCGCGGGGCCCTTGCCGGTCACCACGGTGACGTGGCGCACGCCATCGGCGGCGGCGGCGTGCAGGAAGGCGCGCAGCGCCAGATGCGCGTCGTTGGCGCGGCGGCCGTGGAGGTCGAGCGTGCGTTCCGCGCGCAGGTCCCCCCGCCGCAGCGCCTTCCAGCGCCGGTGGTCCAGCCCGCCGGGCTGCTCGCCGACGCGGAGTTCCACTGGCGGGTTGTGCATCGGCCGCGGCGCGTGCTTGTGGGCGACGACCGGCGCGGCGGGCGGCGCCGGCGTGGGCGGCGGGGGGTCCGGGTCGGGCGGCCTTGCATGTCCGAACAGCGGCAGGATGTCCGCCGTGTAGGCGCGCCACAGCGCCTGGTCCGGCTTCGTCAGCCCCTTGCGTCGCGGCGGCATCGGCCCTGCGTCAGTCGCCGGGCGCCGCGGGGCCGCCGGGCTGGGCGATGGCCTCGGCGCGCGCCTCCTCCGGCGTCGCCAGGCGCGGGGCGGGCTCGTCCTCGACCAGCAGGACATGCAGGCGGCGCGGGCCATGCGCGCCGAGTTCCAGCGTCTGCTCGATGTCGGCGCTGCGGCTCGGGCCGGTCACCAGCATCAGGTTGCGCGGCATGAAGCCGCCGGTCAGCGCGTCGCGCCGCTCGGCCCGCAGGCGGTCCCAGGCTTCCTCATAGGCGCCGACGATGGCGGAGGCGCGCAGCAGCACGATCTCGGTGTCGGGCAGCAGGTTCAGCGTGGTCGGGCGCGTGGCGTCGGAGGGAAAGAACAGCGTCCCCGTCTCCGCCACCCCCGCCCAGGCATGCTGCAGCGACACCTGGTCGCCATCGCGCGCGCGCCGTGCCTCGACCTCCAGCATCGGGCGGGCGGACCAGTCGAGGCCCTGCAATTCGGGATGCGGCGCGATGACGAGGCGGGCGGGCAGGTTCTGGGCGGCGAGGTAGTCGCCGATGGCGGCGGGGACTGCGGCGAGGTCGGGGATGCGCTCGACCGTGCCGAATTCCTTCTCGACGTTGCGGATGAACAGCGCGACCTGTTCGGCCCGCGGCAGGCGGGACCGGGCGGGAATGAGGTGGCGCGGATGGCGCGCGAGGCGCCCTTCGACCATCGCCGCCTGGTCGGCCGGCAGGGGGCCGCGCTTCAGGCCGCGGCGGATGGCGCCGAGGATGGCGTCCTTGCTCATCGCTGATCGTCTTCCAGGGCTTCGCGCATCGCCTGTTCCAGGCGGGACAGTGCGCGTTCGATGCGGTCGAGGTCGGTGGCGAGGCGCGAGGGCGGCGCCTCGGCCTCGATGCGGGCGAGGATCTCCTCGAGCGTGCCGGTGGGGCGGGGGGGCACGCGCGCGGGCAGTGCCTGGCGCGCGGCCGGGTGGGGCGGCCCGGCGGGGAAGGGCACGCGCGGGACGCGCTCGGCCTCGTCGTTCATCGCCGGGTCCGCTGCGCCTTCGCGTAGCGGGCCATGAAGGTGCCGCCGGGCTCGGGCGCCGGGAGGTCGCGGCCCCGCGTCCATCCGCCGGCGAAGGGCAGCGTGCGGAAGGCGCCCGCCCCCTTCATCCAGGGGCCGCGCGCCAGCAGCGACAGCGCGCCGATGCCGAGCCGCGTCGCCGCGCGGTAGGCGGCCGGCCGCTTCGCGAGCCACGCCCAGAGACCGAGGTTGCGGCGGATGGAGGGCGGCGTCAGGTGCCGCTCGAACTCGCGTTCGCGCCAGTGGCGCATCAGCTTCGGCAGCGGGATCTTCACGGGGCAGACGCTTTCGCACTTGCCGCAGAAGGTCGATGCGTTGGGCAGGTGCCCGGCCTTGTCCACGCCGACCAGGGTGGGGGTCAGCACGCTGCCCATCGGGCCGGGATAGACCCAGCCATAGGCATGCCCGCCGACCGCGCCGTAGACGGGGCAGTGGTTCATGCAGGCGGCGCAGCGGATGCAGCGCAGCATCTCCTGGAACTCGGTGCCGATCATGTTCGACCGGCCGTTGTCCAGCAGCACGACGTGATATTCCTCCGGCCCGTCGAGGTCGCCCTCGCGCCGGATGCCGGTGGACAGCGTGGTGTAGACGGAGAAGTCCTGGCCGGTGGCGGACCGCGCCAGGAGGCGCAGCAGGCTGGTCGCGTCCTCCAGCGTCGGGACGGTCTTCTCGATGCTGGCGAGCACGATGTGCACCCGCGGCAGGGTCTGGGTCAGGTCGCCATTGCCCTCGTTGGTGACGATGACGCTGCTGCCGGTCTCCGCGATCAGGAAGTTGGCGCCGGTGATCCCGACATCGGCGGCGAGGAATTTCTGGCGCAGCCGGCTGCGGGCCTCGGCCAGGATGTCGCGGCGTTCGTTGAAGACGCGGTCGGCGGGCAGGTCGGTGTGGGCGCGGCGGAAATCGGCTTCCCAGTCCTCCCGGTTCAGGTGGAAGGCGGGGGCGATGATGTGGCTCGGATGCTCCTTGCGGAGCTGGATGATGTATTCGCCGAGGTCGGTCTCGATCGGCTGGATGCCGTGCGCCTCCAGGTGGTCGTTGATGCCGATCTCCTCGGAGATCATCGACTTGCCCTTGGTGACGGTGCGCGCGCCGGCCCTGCGGCAGATCTCCAGCACCGCGGCGCGGGCATCCTCGGCCGTGCTGCACCAGTGCACCTGGCCGCCGGCCCTTTCCACATTCGCGGCGTAGAGCTCGAGGTAGTGGTCGAGATGGGCCAGCGTGTGGTTCTTGATGTCGCGGCCGATGTCGCGCAGCGCCTCGAATTCCGGCAGGGCGGCGACGGCGACGGCGCGGCGCTGGAGGAAGGCGCCCTTGGCCTTGCCGAGCGCCTTCTGCAGGCCGGGATCGTCCAGCGCGCGGGCGGCGTTGCGCTTGAAGGCGGGGGAGGTAACCTGGACCATCTTCCTATGCCTTCGCCTCGCCGATGGGGGCCGCATCGCGCGTCATGTCCGCCAGCACCTCCGCGACGTGGCGCACCTTCACCGGCGCGCCTTCGCGCTTCAGGCGGCCGGCCATGTTGAGCAGGCAGCCCATGTCGCCGGCCAGCAGCGTGTCGGCGCCGGTGGCGGCGATGTCCTTCGCCTTGTCGTCGACCATGCGGGTCGAGATGTCGGGATACTTCACGCAGAAGGTGCCACCGAAGCCGCAGCAGATCTCGGGCTCCGCCATCTCCTTCAGGCTGAGGCCGTCCACCCCGGCCAGCAGCCGGCGTGGTTGCGCCTTGACGCCGAGTTCGCGTAGCCCCGCGCAGCTGTCGTGGTAGGTCACCACGCCGTCGTAACGCGCGGCCACCCTCTCCACCCCCATCACGTCGGTGAGGAAGGAGACCAGTTCATGCGTCTTGGCGCCCAGTGCCTCGGCCCTGCCGCGGTAATGGGGATCATCGGCGAAGAGGCCGGGGTAGTGGTGGCCGATCATGCCGGCGCAGGAGCCGGAGGGCGCGACGACGTGGTCATAGGGCAGGAAGGCGTCGATCACCGCGCGGGCCAGGTCCTTCGTCGTCATCCGGTCGCCCGAATTGTAGGCGGGCTGGCCGCAGCAGGTCTGCGTCGCCGGCACCTCCACCTGGCACCCTGCCTCCTCCAGCAGCTTCAGCGCCGCGAAGCCGACGGAAGGCCGGTAGAGGTCCACCAGGCAGGTGACGAACAGCGCGACGCGCGGGCGGGTCTGGGGCATCCGCCCAAGTTAGGGGTTTCGGGGGCGTTCGGGGAGGGCCGGGCTCCGGTCACTCGCCCGGCGCCTCGGCGAAGGGGGGCTTGAGCCAGAGCGCGTCCTTCAGCCGCTTCGCGAAGGCGGCATGCGCGGCGAGTTCGGCTTCCGAAGGCTGGATCGGACGGGGGGTGCGGTTCACCGGCCCCACCGCTTCCACCACCACCGCCGCAGCGTCGCGGCGGCTGGGCGCGGCGGCCAGGTCGAAGCCCGGCTGCTTGCCGCCCATCAGCTGGAGGAAGACCTCCGCCAGCAGCTTCACGTCGAGCAGCGCGTTGTGGCTGCTGCGCATCGAGTTGTCGACGCCGAGGCGGCGGCACAGCGCATCGAGGCTGTTGGGCAGGCCGGGATAGCGGCGCTTGGCGATGGCCAGGCTGTCCAGCATCCGCGTGCGGTCGAGCTTCGGGCGGCCGGCGCGCACCAGCTCGGCGTCGAGGAAGCCGAAGTCGAAGGGCGCGTTGTGGGCGATGATCTCGTCCTCGCCGAGGAAGGCGAGGAGGTCGTCGGCGATGGCGGCGAAAAGGGGCTTGCCGCGCAGCATCTCGGCGGTGAAGCCGTGGACGCGGGTGGCTTCCTCCGGGATGTCGCGCTCGGGGTCGACCAGGACGTGGAAGGTCTGGCCGGTGGGCATGAAGTTGTAGATCTCGATCGCCGCGACCTCGATCACCCGGTCGCCGGAGGCGGGGTCGAGGCCGGTGGTCTCGGTATCCAGCACGACCTGCCGCATCTCAGCCCCCCGGTCCCGGCCCGCGCAGCGCGGCCACGATGCGCCGGATATGGCGCTGCGCGGCGTGGCGGGAAAGCCCGGTGCGCACGACATGGTCCGCCTTCCGGCGCTTCAGCGCATCCGGTATCTGGCGGGCGAGGATGGCGGCCAGGCGTTCCGGCGTCATGCCGCCGCGGGCCAGCACGCGGGCGCGCTGGGTGGCGGCGGGGGCGGAGACGACGATGACCTGGTCCACCCGGCCCTCGCCCCGCGTCTCGAACAGCAGGGGCACGTCGAGCACGGCGAGGCGTTCCCCTCGCCGCCGCGTGGCGGCGAGGAAGCGGCGCTCGGCCTCGCGCACCAGGGGGTGGACGATCCGCTCCAGCTGCTTCAGCGCGGCGGGGTCGCCGAGGACGCGGCTGCGCAGCGCCTCCCGGTCGACGCGGCCGTCCCGGGTCGTGCCGGGGAAGGCGGCCTCGATCGGGCGGACGGCGGCGCCCCCCCTGCCCTGCAGCCGGTGCACCGCCGCGTCGGCGTCGAAAACCGGCACGCGCAGCCGGCGGAAGGTGAGGGCGGCGGTCGACTTGCCCATGCCGATGCTGCCGGTCAGGCCGAGCACCTTCATCGCGGGACCGGCACCGCGGTCATGTCCCGCGCCGCGGCGGCATGGCACCCGGCAGTGCGGCGCGATCCGAGGCGAGGTCGGCCACGATGAAGTCGCGCAGCTCCGCATCCACCGCCGGTGCGACGCCGAACCACGCCTCGAAACCCGGCCGGGCCTGGTGCAGCAGCATGCCGAGCCCGTCCACCGCACGCAGGCCGCGCGCGCGCGCGGCCGCCAGCAAGGGTGTCTCGAGGGGCACATAGACCATGTCGGCCACCACCGCGCCGGGCGGCAGCGGCGCCGGGTCGATCTCGAGCGGCGGCTCGCCGGCCATGCCGAGCGAGGTGCCGTTGACCAGCAGAGCGGCGTCGCGCAGGGGGGGCGTGGCCGCGACCTCGACCGGGCCGCCGAGATCGGCCGCGATCGCCTCGGCCCGCGCCGGCGTGCGGTTCACCAGGGTCAGCCGCGGGCAGCCGGCATCGAGCAGCGCGGCCGCGACGGCCCGCACCGCACCCCCGGCGCCGAGGATGACGGCCGGTCCGTCGGACGCCAACCATCCGGGCGCCTGCTCGCGGATGGATTCCAGGAAGCCGAAGCCGTCCGTGCTGGTGCCAATCAGGCGGCTGTCGCGGATGACGATGGTGTTGACCGAGCCCGCGCGCCGGGCCACGGCGTCCACCTCGTCGCAGAGGGCGAAGGCCGCTTCCTTGTGGGGAAGGGTGACATTGGCGCCGGCGAAGCCGAGATCGGCCAGGGACTTCACCGCGCCCTCGAACCGCTCCGGCCGGACGGGCAAGGGGATGTAGGCGCCGTCGATGCCGTGGCGGGCGAGCCAGTAGCCATGCAGCCGCGGCGAGCGTGAGTGGGAGACCGGCCAGCCCAGCAGGCCGGCCATGACGGTTTTTCCCGTGAGGGTGCGCATGGCGGGGAGGTGACCGCGCCCGCGCGCCCGGGTCAATGCCGCCCGCCCCCTCTTCCTTCCCGCCCCGCCCGGTGCGACAGGATGGCGCGACAGCCCTGGGAGAGACCACCGCCATGGCACGCAGCCTCAAGGTCGCGGTCCAGATGGACCCGATCGCCTCAATCAACATCGACGGTGACAGCACCTTCGCGATGATGCTGGAAGCGCAGGCGCGCGGCCATGCGCTGTGGCACTACCATGTCCGCGACCTGGCGCTGATCGCCGGGCGCGTGGTGGCGCATGCCCAGCCGGTCGAGGTGCGGCGCGAGAAGGGCAACCACTTCACCCTCGGCCCGGCGGAGGAGCTCGACCTGTCGCGGGTGGACGTGGTGCTGATGCGCCAGGACCCGCCCTTCGACATGGCCTACATCACGGCCACCCACATCCTCGAGCACATCCACCCGGAGACCCTGGTGGTGAACGACCCGGCCAGCGTGCGCAACGCGCCGGAGAAGCTCTACGTCACCCATTTCCCGGACCTGATGCCCGAGACGCTGATCAGCGCCGACATCCGCCAGATCCGCCGCTTCCGGGACAGGCATGGCGAGATCATCCTGAAGCCGCTGTTCGGCAATGGCGGCGCCGGGGTGTTTCACGTGAAACACGACGACCCCAACCTCAACTCCCTGCTGGAGATGTTCACCGAGCGGTCGCGCGAGCCCCTGGTGGTGCAGCGCTACGTCCCGGATGTCCGCAAGGGCGACAAGCGCATCATCCTTGTGGACGGCGTGGCGATGGGCGCGATCAACCGCGTGCCCGCGGCCGGCGAGGCGCGGAGCAACATGCATGTCGGCGGCCGGCCGGAACCCACCACCCTCACCGACCGCGAGAAGGAGATTTGCGCCGCCATCGGGCCGGAACTGAAGGCGCGCGGGATGATCTTCGTGGGCATCGACGTCATCGGCGGCTACCTCACCGAGATCAACGTCACCTCCCCCACCGGCCTGCAGGAGATCGCGCGCTTCGACGGCGTTCACCTGGAGCGCGCCATCTGGGACGCGATCGAGGCGCGACGCTGAGCCTGGCGCTGGCCGCCGAACCGCGCCGCGCGGCGCCGCGTTCCCCGCCCCTCACCAAGGGGACGACAGACATGGCCCGCAAGATGCCCGACATCCGCCGCGACCAGGGCGCGACCGGAGAGGACACGACCGGCACCGCCACCGGCGCCCGCGGCCAGCCCATTGGCGGCCGGAAGGACGCCCGCGGCCTGACCACCGACGGCACCGGCTTCGGCGAGGAGCAGGACACGCCGAACCCTGGCGATGCCGCGAAGGGGCCCTGGGCCGTCCATCCGGACCCCAAGGGCGACTGACCTGCCAGGCATCGGCCGCGCCGGCTACAGCCCTGCTAGCGCCAACCCCAGCAGGGCCGCCGCGCCGATGCCGAGCACCGCGAAGGTCAGGCTCATCCCCGTCACGCGGAAGCGGAGCACCTCCGGCTCCCGCGAGATGCCGGCCGCGTGCAGGGCACGGCCGGCCAGCAGTGCCGTGCCCAGGGCGTGCAGCCCCCAGTCGGGCAAGCGGTTGATCTCCAGCAGTGCCAGCACCAGCAGGGCGAGGGGAACGTATTCGGCGAAATTGCCATGCGCCCGCACCGCCCGCTCCACCAGCCGGTGCTGCCCCGTGCCGAGCGCAACGCGGTAGACCCGCCGCGCCTTGATGACCCGCACCGAGAGCCAGAGGAAGCCGAAGGCGAGGACCCCGGCATAGAGCGCGGTGACGGGCAGCATCACGCGCCCTCCTTCACATCGGCCCGCGTCCCGCCCGAGATCCGCAGCAGCGCCCCCGGCGTCGTCGCGAAGACGTGCATCGGCGAACCGGCGGCGGCCCAGACCCGATCGAGCGCGAACAGGTCCTCGTCCACCAGCACGACCGGCGGCGCCAAGTGGCCCAGCGGCGCCACGCCGCCGATCGCGAAGCCCGTCACGTCCCGCACCCAGCCGCCATCGGCGCGCCTGACCTTCAGCCCCGTCGCGGCCTCGACCTTGGCGGTGTCGACGCGGTTGGCGCCGGAAGCCACGACCAGCACCGCCCTCTCGCCGGCACGGAAGACGATAGATTTCGCGATCTGTGCCACCTCGCACCCTACCGCCGCCGCGGCATCGGCGGCGCTGCGGGTGCCTTCGGGGAAGGCCTGGACGGTGTCGTCGTGACCTGCCGCTGCCAGCGCCGCCCGAACCCGTTCGACAGAACCCCCCGACATACCTATGTCCCCCGTCCATGGACTCGCTCGCCCTCTACATCCACTGGCCCTTCTGCGCCGCCAAGTGCCCCTATTGCGACTTCAACAGCCATGTGCGGGACCGCGTCGACCAGGCCGCCTTCGCCGCCGCGCTGCGGACGGAACTGGCGCGGGAAGCCGCGCGCGCCGGACGTCGCCCCCTCGCCTCCGTCTTCTTCGGCGGCGGCACGCCAAGCCTGATGGCGCCGGAGACGGCCGCCGCCCTCATCGCGGACGCCACCGCCCTGTTCGACCCCCTGCCCGACTTCGAGATCACGCTGGAAGCCAACCCGACCAGTGTGGAGGCGGGGAAGCTGCGGGCCTTCCGGGATGCCGGGGTCAACCGCGTCTCGCTCGGCGTGCAATCGCTCGACCCCGCCGCGCTCGCCTTCCTCGGTCGGCGGCATGACGCGCGGGAGGCGGTGGCCGCCCTCGAACTCGCGCGCGCCACCTTCCCCCGCCTTTCCTTCGACCTGATCTATGCCCGCCCCGGCCAGGACGAAGCCGCCTGGCGGGCGGAGCTGCGGCGGGCGCTGGCGCTGGCGGCCGACCATCTCTCGCTCTACCAGCTCACCATCGAGCCGGGGACGCAGTTCGCCACCCTCCATGGCCGCGGCGCCTTCAGCCTGCCGGAAGGCGACGACGCCGCGCGGCTCTACGCCGCGACCGCCGAGGAGGCGGCGCGCTTCGGCCTGCTGCCTTACGAGGTCTCCAACTACGCGAAGCCTGGGGCAGAGAGCCGCCACAACCTCGCCTATTGGCGCTACGGCGACTACCTCGGCATCGGCGCGGGCGCGCATCAGCGCCTGACCATGCCCGACGGCACGCTGCTCGCCGCCCGGCGCCACCGCGCGCCGGAGGAATGGCTCGCCCGCGTGAACCGCGATGGGCACGCGGTCACGGAGGAGGAAGCCCTCTCCCCCCTCGACCGCGCGCGGGAGGCGCTGCTGATGGGCCTGCGCCTGACCGAGGGCGTCGACCCCCGCCGGATCGAGGCGCGCAGCACGCTCCCCTTCGACCAGGCTGTCGACCTGCGGATGCTGGATGGCCTGGCGGAGGAAGGGCTGCTCGCCTGGCGCGACGGGCGGCTGGTCGCGACGCCAGATGGGCGGCTGCGGCTGGACGCGCTGCTGCCGGTGCTGTTGCGTTAGGGGCATGAGCGTCACCGCCTTCCTCGGCGCCTACGGCTTCGGCAATCTCGGTGACGAGCTCTGCCTGATGGAGGCGATGCGCGCCTTCCCGGGTGGCGAGGCGCATGCCCTCTCGGCCGACCCCGCCTGGACCATCCGCTGCGTCCCCGGCCTTGCCGGCTGCTTCCGCGAAGGCCCGGAGATGCTCGCCCTGCGCCCCGCGCGCGTGGTCTTCGGCGGCGGGATGTTCGGCATAGCGGAGGCCTTCGCCGCCTGGATGCCCTGGATGGCGCGGGCGATGCGACAGGGCGCGGAGGTGCATCTGCACAACCTCGGTGTCGCGCGGATCAAGGACGACCTGTCCTGGCTCGATGCCGATGCGCGCGGCGTCATCGCGCGGCTGGCGAGCTTCACCGTGCGCGACTACGTCTCCTTCGAGATGGTGGCCGAGGCGGGGCTCGGCCGGATGCCGCGCATCACCTTCCACCCGGAAGCCGACATCCCACCCGACCCCACCCTCGCGGATGCCCTGCTGCCGCGGGATGTGAGGCTGCTCGGGCTGTCCATCATCCCCTCGCTGCGGCCGTACCTGGACCAGGACGCGGCGCGGGTGCGCGCCCTTCTCGCGGAATTCGAGGGGCATGCGGTGGTGCCGATCGTCAGCACCCTGCACATGGACAGCGCGCGCGAGGACGACATGCAGGGCGTCGGCGAATTCCTGTTCGAGGTCCTGCCCCGCATGGAGATCGCCGCACCCATCCTGCTCGACCGCGCGCATTGGCGGGCGGAGCTGACGCCGGCCCGGCTGAAGGGGCTGATCGCGCGCTGCGACGCGCTGGTGACGCAGCGCAAGCACAACGCCATCCATGCCATCGGCGCGGGCGTCCGCGTCATCGGCCTGCATCCGCTGGAAGATGACAGCCTGCGCCGGACCTTCGTGGCCATGGCGCACCGGCTGCCGCCCGGCTCGCGCTGCCTCGGCCTCGACACGCCTCCGCCTTGCGGCCCGGCCCGGCCGTGACCGCGACGCTGCTGCTCGCCGAGGCGCCGTTCCGCGACCTGCTCTCGCGCGCGCTGCTGACCCATGCGCAGCTGCACCTGCCGCATGCGCCGCCGCTGCTGGTCGCCACCCGTGCGGCAGGCGCGCCGCCGGGCTTCGCGCCGGTGCCCCCCGGCACCCTGCCGCCCGGCATCGGGCAGGTGGTGATCGCCGGCGCCTTCCTCGACCGCGCCGCGCTGGAGGGGGCGCTGAATGTCGCCGGACGCGCGCTGGCGACTGGCGCGACGCTGCGGGTCCACGCCCTGGCGCTGGAAGGCGAGGCGGCGCGGAGGGAGGCGCCGGCCGGGATCGAGGTGCTGGAACGCGCCGCCGCCATCCGTCTGCGCGACCACCGGACGCTGAATGTCCTGACGCTCTGGCGGCTCGCCGCGCCGGCGCGCATCGATCCCTATCCCGAGCGGCACGTCCTGCCCGATCCTGCTCTTGCCGCCGGCCTGCCCGCCGGGCCGATCCTCGGCCTGGCGATCCGCGGCGGGGAGGAGATGCGGCGGTCCTGGGCGCCGCGCGTGCCCGCCCTGCGGCGCCTGCTGGCGCCGGCCGCGGGCTGGCCGGTCCTTCCGCTGCCCACCTTGCCCCCCGGCATGACCGGCGACGACCTGTCGGGCAGCCACGACTTCGCCGAGGCGGTGCTGCCCGGCGCGCCCTGGCTGCTGCCCGAGCTGGCGGACCCGGCGGTCTGGCGGCGGCAGCTCTCGCCCGCGCGGCTCAAGGGATTGGCGGCCCGCTGCCGGGTGGTCGTCACCAACCGCGACCTCGCGGCCTCCCTCGCCATCGGGGCGGGGGTGCCGGTGCTCGGCATCGCGCTCGGTGCGGACCGGCGGATCGTCTCCTGCCTCGCGACCCTGGCGAACGAGCTGCCGCGCGGGTCGGAACTGGTTCATCCGCGCCCCGGCCCGGCATAGGCGGCGCCTCTCGCCCCTATCGCCTCTCCGTCCTGGAGCCGCCGCACCCTGCCCGCCCATCCTGCGGCCATCGGGCTGCCGAAGGGGGAGGATGCGATGCGACGCGATGCCGGGGATCCGTGCGACGGGCGGGAGGTGATCGCCTTCGAGGAGACGGTCGGCCTGACGCCCGCCGGGATCTACGCGGCCATCGAGGCCGAGCCCGACTCCCCCCTGCCCAGCCTCTGCGCGCGGCATGTGGAGGTGACCGGCGTGCGCGGCGTGCTGCGCGCGGGCGGGGCGGAGATCCCGATCGCGGGGATGGACCTCATCCTGCCCTGGCCGGTGCGGCCGCGGCGATGAGGCCGCCAGCCGGCGGCCCTGGCCCGGCAGGCCGCATCCGCCTCATCCCCCGCGGGAGAGGTCCAGGGCGCGCGCATAGACCTGCTTGCGCGGCAGGCCGGTGGCGGCGGCGACCAGGGCGGCGGCGTCGCGCACGCTCTCCCGCGACAGGGCGGCACGCAGCTGCGCGTCCAGCTCCTCGGCCACCGTCGCCTCCTCCGGCGCCGGGCCGACGACGACGCAGATCTCCCCCCGCGCCTCGTGCCCCGCGTAATGCGCCGCAAGTTCCGCCAGCGTGCCGCGGCGCACCTCCTCGAAGCGCTTCGTGAGTTCCCGCGCCACCGCGGCCGGACGCTCCCCGCCCAGGCCTTCGGCCAGCGCGGCCAGGGCCTCGGCCAGCCGGTGCGGCGCCTCGTGCAGGATGGTGGTGGCGGACAGCCCTGCCCGTTCCGCCGCGCGCAGCTTTGCGATGGCGGCCGCGCGCGGCCCGGTGCGCGGCGGCAGGAAGCCCAGGAACAGGAAGGGCTGCGGCGGCAGGCCGGACAGCGTCAGCGCCACCACCGCGGCATTCGGCCCGGGCACCGCCGTCACCGGGATCCCCGCCTCGATCGCCGCCCGCACCAGGCGGTAGCCGGGGTCCGAGACCAGCGGCGTCCCGGCATCGGAAGCCAGCGCCAGCCGCGCGCCGGCGCGCAACCGGTCCAGCAGCCGCGGCGTCATCTCGGCCTCGTTGTGGTCATGGAGTGGCAGCAAATTCGCCGACACGCCATAACGGGAGAGCATCTGGCCGGTTACCCTGGTGTCCTCGCACAGCACGGCCTCGGCGCCGCGCAGCGTCTCGAGGGCCCGGGGCGACAGGTCGCCCAGGTTGCCGATCGGTGTCGCCACCAGACACAGCCCCGGCGGGGCCGGGTCCGATGGCGTCCGCACAGGAGGGTCGTCGCTTGCCACGTCCGGTTCCGTCTCCATCCCTGGCCGCGCCGCGCCGTGCCTTCGCAGGCCTGGGGGCAAGCCTGGCCGCCGGCCTCCTTCTGGGCCTGGCCGCCTGCGCCCCGCAACCCCCGCGGCCGTCCTTCGTCGGCATCGCGCCGCCGATCGGCGGCGCCCCGGCGCCGGTGGCGCAGCCGGCCCGGGCGGCGATGCTGCTGCCGCTGACCGGCCCGCAGGCGCCGCTGGGCCAGGCGATGCTGAACGCCGGCTACATGGCCCTGTTCGACGAGGCGCCGGGCGGTGTGGAATTCGCCCCCCGCGACACCGGCGGCACGCCGCAGGGCGCGCAGGCCGCGGCGCGGGCGGCCATCGCGGATGGCGCGCGCGTGCTGATCGGCCCGCTGACCAGCGGCGAGGCCGCGATGGTCATCCCCGCCGCGCGCGCCGCGGGCGTGCCGGTGCTGGCCTTCACCAACGACGCGCAGCGCGCGGGCGACGGCGCCTGGGTGCTGGGCACCACGCCGCAGCAGCAGGTCCGCCGCGTGGTGGCCGCGGCCGCGCAGGGGGGTGCCCAGCGTTTCGCCCTGGCCGCGCCCGACACCGAATTCGGCCGCGCGCTGGCCGTGGCGCTGCGCGGGGCGACCTCCGACCTCGGGCTTCCCGTCCCGGCGATCGCGCTGCATCCGTCCAATGCCGATCCCGCCATGGCGGCCGGCGCGGCACGCGGCGCGGCGGGCGCGGTGGATGCCCTGCTGATCGGCGAGTCCGGCGAACGCGCCCGGCGCTTCGCCGCGGGCTGGCTGGCCGACACGCCGGAAGGGCAGCCGCCGGCCCGGCTGCTCGGCACCGCGCTCTGGCTCAACGACCCCGCGCTGCGCAGCGAGGGCGCGCTGGGCGGGGCCTGGTTCCCCGGCCCCGACGGTGCCGCCCGCGCCCGGTTCGAGGCGCGCTACCGCGACGCCTTCCGCGAGACGCCGCCCCGCATCGCCGCCGCCGCCTATGACGCCGCGGCGCTCGCCGCGCGGGCGCTGCGCAGCGGCACGCCGGTGGAGGGCGTCACCGCCGTGCAGCCCTTCGCCGGCGCCGATGGCCCGGTGCGGCTGCTGCCGGGCGGGCAGACGCTGCGGGGCCTCGCGATCTACGCGCTGTCGCCTGGCGGCGATCCGGTGATCGTCGAGGCCGCACCCGCGCCGGGCGGCGCCGGCTTCTAGCCGGCCGGTGCTCCCGCAGGGCCCGCCCGCCCGCCGCCTGCTCGGCGCCGCGGCGCTGATCGGCGGCGTGCCGTCGCTGGCGCTGCTGGCGCTCCTGCTGGCCGGGGAGGTCACGGTCCTGCCGGGGCTGCTGGCGCTGCTGGCCGTGGCGGCGGCGGCGCTGGCGCTGGCGCGGATCTGGCTCGGCAGCCTCGGGCGCCTGTCGGATGCGATGCGCCGCGCCGAGGCCGGGGAGGCCGAGTTGCCGGAGATCCCGGGCCCGCCGCTGCTGCCCTCGGTCGCCGAGATAGCGGAGGGCGTCCGCCGGCTGGCGCGCAGCCAGCGGGAACGGGCGGAACTGGTGGTGCGGCTGCGCCGCGCGGATGAGGCGATCGTCGAGAAGCTGCCGGACCCCCTCGTGGTGCTGGACGCCGCCGGCCAGGAACTTCGCGCCAATGCCGCGGCGCGGCTGCTGTTCGGGACCGCGGCGGGCGGCGGCGACCTTGCCGCGCTGCGCCGCCACCCCGCCCTGGCCGAGGCGCTGGACGCCGCGCTGGCCGATGCGGCGCCGCGGCAGGTCGATGTGTCGCTTCCCGTGCCGGTGGCGCGGGAACTGCTGGTGCATGTCATCCCGATGGAGCCGCCCCTGGCCGATGGCGGGCGGGTGGTCCTGCTGCTGTCGGACCGCACGCGCGACCGCGCGGTGGAACGGATGCGCGTCGATTTCGTCGCCAATGCCAGCCACGAGCTGCGCACCCCGCTCGCCTCGCTGATCGGCTTCATCGAGACGCTGCGCGGCCCGGCGCAGGGGGATGCGGAGGCGCAGGCCCGCTTCCTCGGCATCATGGCTGAGCAGTCGGAGCGGATGCGCCGGCTGATCGACGACCTGCTCGGCCTGTCGCGCATCGAGATCACCGAACACCAGCCGCCCACCGGCCGCGTCGACCTCGGCCTGCTCGCGGCGTCCGAAGCCGCGGCGATGGCCCCGATCCTGGCCGGCCGGGCCGTGACGCTGGAATCCGCGCTGGCCGAGGGCGCCGTGGCGGCGCCTGCGGATGCGGGGCAGCTCGCGCAGGTGGTGCGGAACCTGCTGGAGAACGCCGTCCGCTACGGGCGGGACGGCGGGACGGTCAGGCTTTCGGTCGCGCGGGCCGAACCCGGCGGGCGCTGGCCGTCGCGGCCCGGCGTCGTGCTGGCGGTGGCCGATGACGGTCCGGGCATCGCGCGGCACCACCTGCCGCGCCTGACCGAGCGGTTCTATCGCGTCGACCGCGGCCGCGCCCGCCATGCCGGGGGCACCGGCCTCGGGCTCGCGATCGTCAAGCATGTGGTGAACCGCCATCGCGGGCAGCTGGCGATCGAGAGCGAGGAGGGGGCGGGGGCCGCCTTCCTCGTCTGGCTTCCCGCCGAGGGGTGAGGCCGGCGCCGCCCGAAGCCGGGATGCCCCGTGGTGGCCGGTTGTGCCCTGGTCAGGCGGCGGCGATGGGGCGTGCAATGGGGGAACGCGGGCCCGTGCCGCCGCGCGGGCGGAAGCCTTCCCGCCGCGGCTCCAGCCCTTCCAGCTGACCGAGGTCGAACAGCCGCCAACCTGGCCCATGCGCCTCCCCGCGTTCGTCCGCGACCTGCCAGGCGAGGAGCGACAGCCGCCCCCGCGCGCTGCGGCCGAGCACATGCGGTTGCACAACGCGCCAGGCACCGTGGTAGCGCAGGGAGAGGGCACGGTGCGCCCGGAGCGCCGCCGACAGCAGGGCCACGGCCGCGCCGGGGCGCGGCGGCCTGCGAAAAGCCACCTTGTCTGACATTGCTTTCAGATGGGGATTTCGCACCTGATTTCAAGCAGTTGACGAGATGCGACACACGCATGACGCGAAAAGTCTGGACTGCATAGTATACGATACCGGATAAACGGGCGCCCGCCTCACGCGCGCGTGATGGCGACCCGGGAATCCCCCGGCGTCACGGGCGTTACCGCGTGCGTCCCCTCCCAGTTCGGTTGCTGCCATGGAGTGTCGCGTGACCCCGCAGACCCCGCTTTTCCGCTCGTTCTTCATGGGCGGCTTCGAATGTTCCACGCATCGCAACATGTCGCGCCGCCGGCTCGACATGATCGCGGCGACGCACCACGACATGCTGGCCTTCGAGGATTACAGCCAGCTCGGCGAGCACGGCATCCGCACGGCGCGCGACGGCGTGCGCTGGCACCTGGTCGAGACCTCGCCCGGACGGTACGACTGGTCCTCCGTCCTGCCGATGATCCGGGCGGCGGAACGGGCGGGCTGCCAGGTGATCTGGGATCTCTGCCACTATGGCTGGCCGGACGACCTCGACGTCTTCGCACCGGAATTCGTGGACCGCTTCGCCCGCTACGCCGCAGCCTTCGCGCGTCTGCATGTGGAGGAGACGGGCCGCGCGCCCTTCGTCTGCCCGGTGAACGAGATCTCCTTCCTCGCCTTCGCCGGCGGCGACATGGAACGCTGCTCCCCGCATGCCACGGGGCGCGGGATGGACCTGAAGCGGAACCTGGTGCGCGCCGCCATTGCCGGCACCCGCGCCGTGCGCGACGCCGCGCCGGGCACGCGCTGCGCCGCGATCGATCCCGTCATCAACATCGTCCCGCGGGAGCCGGCGGAGGCGGAGGAGGTGCGGCTGCACAACCTCAGCCAGTGGCAGGCCTGGGACATGCTGGCCGGGCGCGAGGAGCCGGAGCTCGGCGGGGCCGAGGACATCCTCGACGTGGTGGGCGTGAACTACTACTGGAACAACCAGTGGCTGCACCACGGCGAGCCGCTGAGCGTCTTCGACGCCGCGCGCTTCCGGCCCTTCCGCGAGCTGATCAAGGATGCCGCCGCGCGCTATGCCGGGCGCGACATCTTCGTGGCCGAGACCAGCATCGAGGGCTGGCCCCGTCCGACCTGGCTCCGCTACGTGACGGAGGAGGTGCTGGCCGCCCGCGCCGAGGGCGTGAACGTCCACGGCGTCTGCCTCTATCCCGTGCTGTCGCATCTCGGCTGGGACGAGGACCGCTACTGCGCCAACGGCCTGTTCGAGCTGCAGCCGAAGGGCGGCCGGCGCGAGGTCCACCGGCCGCTGGCGGAGGAGATCGCGCGCCTGCAGGCCCAGGTCACCCGCAGCGCCGGCCTGCCGCGCAGCGCCGCGGTCTGACGCCGGCCCGTCTGCCCGGCACGCCTGGAGTCCATGCCGGCATGATGGGCCGACCCGTGCGGCCGGCACCCGAAGCGACAGGAGCCGCCCTTCCTGCGAAGGGCGGCCCCTGGGTTGCGGCCGGCTATGCCGGCCGGGCCGTCAGCCGGCGAGGCCGAAGATGAAGTCCGACGCCGTCAGGGTGATCGGGCGGTTGATCCCGAACACCAGGTCGGTCGCGCCGAGATCGACGGTCACCTGCGTGATGCCGCCGGCCAGGGCGAAGCTGATGTCGGCGAAGCCGATGCCCAGCCCGGACAGGTCGATCCTGTCGAGCCCGCGCTGGAAACCCCAGACCAGGTCGGCCTCGGCGGCACTGCTGTCGGGGCCCGTGCCGAAGACGAAGCGGTCCGCCCCCGCGCCGCCCGCAAGCGTGTCCGCCCCCGCGCCGCCCAGCAGCGTGTCCGCGCCGTCGAGCCCGTAGAGGATGTCCGCCCCGGCGCCGCCGCGCAGCAGGTCGTCACCGGCATCGCCCTGGAGGCGATCCCCCGCGTCGCCGCCATCGAGCGTGTCGGCCCCGTCGCCGCCATAGAGGCTGTCGCTGTCCGCCCCGCCCGAGAGGCTGTCGCCCCCGGCGCCACCGAGGGCCAGGTCGAGCCCGGCGCCGCCGAGCAGCACGTCGTCCCCGGCCTCGCCGTCCAGCCGGTCATTGCCCGCGCCGCCGTCGAGCGTGTCGGCGGAGATGTCGTTGCCGGCGCCGCCGAACAGGCTGTCATTGCCGTCCCCGCCGAGGACGCTATCGGCGCCCGCGTCGCCGAAGGCGCGGTCGTCGCCCGCGCCGGCCAGCAGGGTGTCGTTCCCCGTCCCGCCTTCCAGCCGGTCGATGCCGTCACCGCCCGAGACGCTGTCGGCGCCGTCGCCGCCGAGCAGGGTGTCGTTGCCCGAACCGCCCGCCAGCACGTCGTTGCCGGCCTCGCCGAAGGCGCGGTCGTCGCCATCGTCGCCGGACAGCGTGTCGTTCCCCGCGCCGCCATAGAGGTAGTCGTTGCCGGCGCCGCCGGAGGCGAGGTCGTCATCGAGGTTGAGGGTGCCGGCCACCAGCGTGTCGTCGCCCGTGCCGCCCGCCAGGGTGTCGGCGCCCGCGCCGCCATCCACCAGGTCGGCGCCGTCGCCGCCTTCGAGCGTGTCGTCGCCCGCGCCGCCGCGCAGCGTGTCGTTGCCCGTGCCGCCGCCGAGGCTGTCCGCGCCGCCGCCGCCCGAGAGGCTGTCGGCATCCGCGCCGCCCGCCAGGCTGTCATTGCCGCCGCCACCGAGCAGCGTGTCGTTGCCGAGGCCGCCGCTGAGCAGCGAGGCGATGTTGGTGTGGCCGACCAGGCTGTCGTTGAAGTTGGAGCCGACCAGCCCGTTGATGCCCAGGTAGCGGTCGCCCGCCGCCTCGCCCTGGTTGAAGGTTGCGTCGAAGGCCTGCTGCGGCGTGCCGCGCGGCGTGCCATCCGCGTTCAGGCTGGAATGGCGCAGGCTGGCCACCACCGCGGCGGAAGCCGTGCGATAGGAGGCGATGTCGAGCTCGAACTGGCCGCCGGGGATGGTGATGAAGACGCCCGCGGTGCCCACCAGCGTATCGGCGCCGAGGCTTCCTTCCAGCACGTCGCTGCCGAGCCCGCCCACAAGGCGGTCACCCTGCGCGCTTCCGAGGAGGGTGTCGGCGCCGTTTCCGCCGTCGATCGTGTCCGCGAGCGAGCCGGTGACGGAGCCGAGGCCGAGCGCGTCGTCGCCCGCGAGGCCGAGGATCACCTCGGCGTCGGTGGTGCCGGTGAGTGTATCGGCAAGAAGGCCGCCGGTCAGCGTCGTTGCGGACATAAGCCTCTCCATGAGTACGAAAAAGGAATGTTCCGGATGCTGCCGTATCGTTCTCGCGTTATCAACCACCGCGCGATTTTTTGGCATTGATGCCGTCTCATGGAGCGAAGCCGGTCGGCTGCCCGGCACGTCGCGCCGGGCGCCGGGCCGGCCTGGGGTGGCGAAAGGCGGTATCGGCGGGGAAAGCTGTGCGGCGCCCTTGACCCGTGGCCGCGACGTGGCATGTCGGCCCCCATGCAGCTTCCCGTCACGCCCGCGCCCACCCCGGATGCCGATGCCCAGAGGCGGCGGCTGGCCGTGGTGCTGTTCAACCTCGGCGGCCCCGACGCGCCGGAGAGCGTGCGGCCCTTCCTGGTCAACCTGTTCACCGACCCGGCCATCCTGCGGGTGCCGGGCTTCATCCGCCCCTGGCTCGGCCGGATCATCGCCTGGCGGCGGACCAGGCCCGCTTCCGAGAACTACGCCATCCTCGGCGGCCGCTCGCCCCTGCTGGAACTGACGCTGGAGCAGGCGCGGGCGCTGGAAGCCGCGCTCGACGACGGCGGGGAGGTGGAGGCGAAGTGCTTCGTCGCCATGCGCTACTGGCACCCGATGAGCGACGAGACGGCGGCGGCCGTGAAGGCCTGGAACCCGGACGAGGTGCTGCTGCTGCCGCTCTACCCGCAGTATTCCACCACCACCACCGGCAGTTCCGCCATCGCGTGGGAGAGGGCTGCGGCGAAGGCGAAGCTCGACGTGCCGACCACCACGCTCTGCTGCTTCCATTCGGATGCCGGCTTCGCCGACGCCACCGCCGCCATCGTCCGCAAGGCCTGGGACGAGGCGCGCGCCACGCTCGACCCCGCGGTGCCGCTGCGGGTGCTGTTCAGCGCCCATGGCCTGCCGGAGAGCATCGTCGCCGCCGGCGACCCGTACCAGTGGCAGGTGGAGCAGTCGGTCGCGCAGGTGGTGGAACGGCTGGCGCTGCCCGGGCTCGACCACGTGGTCTGCTACCAGTCGCGCGTGACGCCGCAGAAATGGATCGGCCCCTCGACCGAGGACGAGCTGGAACGGGCGGCGCATGACAAGGCGGCGGTGCTGGTGGTGCCCATCGCCTTCACCTCGGAGCATTCCGAGACGCTGGTGGAGCTGGACGTGGAATACCGCGAGGAGGCGGAGAAGATGGGCCTTCCCGCCTATTTCCGCGCCCCCGCCCAGAATGCCGACGCCGCCTTCATCGCCGCCCTGGCCGGGCTGGTGCGCCGCGCGCGGACGGGGGGGCGGAGCCTCTGTTCCTTCGCCGGGGCCCGGCAATGCCCGAAGCAGCACCGCGACTGCCCGCATGAACGGGCGAACGCCGCGCGCAAGGGCCAGGTGGCGGCGTGACCGGCAGCCTGGTCCCCCTGCCGGAGGCGGTGCTGTTCGACTGCGACGGCGTGCTGGCCGACAGCGAGGGGCTGCACAACCGCATCCTCGCCGAGGAGATCACCGCGCTGGGCTGGGAGATGGACGCGGAGGCCTGCGAGCGCCGCTTCATCGGCCTGTCCTGGGAATCGATCGTGCCGCTGGTGCAGGCCCGGCTCGGCCCGGACAGCGTGCCGGCCGATTTCGTCGACACCCTCGTCCGCCGCGTCATCCGCGGCCTGCGGGAGGAGCTGCAGCCGATGCCCGGCGCGGTCGCGGCGGTGGAGGCGATCCGCGCCGCGGGGGTGGGGCTGGCGGTGGCGAGCAACTCCTCCCGCGCCGAGCTCTCGACCAAGATGCAGCGGCTGGGCCTCGCGGAGGTCTTCCGCGGGCGCGCCTTCAGCTACCAGGACGTGGCCCGCCCGAAGCCGGCGCCCGACATGTACCGAGCCGCCGCCGCGGCCTGCGGCGCCGACCCGCATCGCTGCGTGGTGGTGGAGGACAGCGTCACGGGCGCGCGCGCCGGCCGCGCCGCAGGCTGCCGCGTGCTGGGCTTCGCCCATGCCACCCCCGCCGAGGCACTGCGCGAGGCCGGGGCGGAGCCCTTCGCCTCCATGGCGGAACTGCCGGCGCTGATCGGACTTCCCGGAACACGCCGCCCGCGCGCCGCGGGCTGAGACGAAGGGGACGGCCATGCCGCACCGCCTGGCCCGGCTGGGAATGCTGCTACTGCTTGCCGGCCCCGCCCTTGCCCAGCCGCCTCCGGCTCCGCCCGGCGACCGGCTGCTGCGCCCGGGTGGGCGAGAGGGCTATGTCGTGGATCCCTCCAATGGCTGCTGGGCCTGGATGAGCGGCTTCCCGCGCGAGGCGACCGATTTCGCCTATCGCTGGACCGGCGCCTGCCCTGAGGGCGGTGCGGAAGGGCCGGGGCGCAGCAGCTTCGCCTGGCGCGAGGGCGGGACGCGGCACGAGATGGTGCATGAAGGCACGCTGCGGGCGGGCAAGGCGGTGGGCCGGGGCACGCTGCTGAACCTCGAGGATGACGAGGTGCGGGTGGTCGAGACCGGCGACTTCGTGGACGACATGCTGGTGTCCGGCCGGGTCGAGGTGCCGCGGCTCGGCATCGTCTACGAGGGCGGCGTGCTGCGCGGGCGGCCGCATGGGCACGGGCGGCTGACGGTGGGCGGGCGGAGCTTCGAGGGCGAGTGGCAACTCGGCTGCCTCGGCCTGCCGGGCGGCCGGTGGATCGGGTTCGGCCGGCCGGCCGAAAGCTGCGAACAGCAGGGAAGCTGATGACGATCGACGCGCTGGCCGACTGGTACCCCTGGACCAAGTCGTTCCACCTGATTTCCGTCTTCGCCTGGATGGCCGGGCTGTTCTACCTGCCGCGGCTGTTCGTCTACCACATGCAGGTCCCGGCCGGGGATGCGCGGTCCGAGATGTTCAAGGTGATGGAGCGGCGGCTGCTGCGCGCCATCATGAACCCCGCCATGATTGCGGCCTACCTGTTCGGCATCATGCTGGTGCTGACGCCGGGCATCGTGGACTGGCGGGCCGGGTGGTGGCACGGGAAGCTGCTCGGCATCGTGGTGATGACCTGGGTGCACCATGACCTCGGCCTCGCGCGGAAGCGATTCCTGCGCGACGAGCGGCCGCGGACCGAGCGCGCCTGGCGCATCCTGAACGAGGTGCCGACGCTGGCGCTGATCCTGATCGTCGTCATGGTGATCGTGAAGCCGTTCTGAGGAGTCGCTTGGGGCGAAGCCGGGCCGAGCGAGCGGAGGCGAGAGACCTCCTGCGTTTCGTTCCGGACCGCATGTGGCTTTCGTGTCACGGAGATCACGGCGGCGGGAGCTCACGATTGCGTGTGCCGTGTAGGTTGTATACCGTTCGGGGCTCCTTCGACGCGCAGGAGCCCGCATGGCAGACGAGACCTCCCCGCCCGCCGAGACGGGCGCCCTGCGCGATGCCTGGCGCCTCGCCCGCAACTGGTTCGCCGCGGAGCCGCTGGTCGCCGGTGGGCTGACCGTCGCGGCCATCGGGCTGATGCTGATGCAGCTTGCGATCGACTGGGGGTTCGCGTTCTGGCAGCGCGCGTCCTTCGACGCGCTCGAGGCTCGGGACGGCGCAGCCTTCCTGGCGCAGATTGGCGTCTTCGCCGGCCTGATCGCGGCGCTGATGGCGGTGAATGTCGGGCGGCTCTGGTCGCGGCAGATCCTCGGCATGCGGTGGCGGCGCTGGCTGGTCCTGAAGCTCCAGGCGGCGATGCTGACCGGCAGCCGGCACCACCGGATGGAGATCGGCCAGGGCGGCGCCGACAACCCTGACCAGCGCATCGGGGAGAACACGCGCTGGGCGACGGCCATCGCCGTCGACCTGGTGCTGGGCTTCCTCTACGCCGTTGTGCTGCTGCTGTCCTTCGCGGGGATGTTGTGGCATCTCTCGGCCGGTTTCGCGCTGCCGCTTGGGGGCGGGGCGGAACTGCCGGTGCCGGGCGGTCTGCTCTGGGCGGCGCTGCTCTATGCCGGGCTCTGCGCGACGATCACCTGGCGGCTCGGCCGCAGCCTCCCCCGCATCCACATGGACCGCAACGCGGCCGAGGGCGATCACCGCTTCGCCCTGGTGCGCCTGCGCGAGAACAGCGAGGCGATCGCGCTGATCCGGGGCGAGGCGGATGAGCGGCGGGGGCTGGCCGCGGCCTTCGCCCGGGTGGAGGCCGCGATGCACCGCATGTTCCGCTCGGAACGCGCGCTGATGTGGCTGGGGTGCTGCTACATGCCGGTGGCCGGCGCGGTCGCGATGGGACTGTCCGCGCCGCGCTTCTTCGCCGGCGCCATCACGCTCGGCATGCTGATGCAGTCGGCACATGCCTTCCACGAGGTGGTCCGCGCCCTGACCTGGTTCACCGAGAACTGGCCCCGCCTGGCCGACTGGCGCGGCCATGTCGCCCGCGTGGTGGAGCTCGAACGCGCCTGCGAGGCGGCGGGCCGCCCCGGCGCGCTGCGGCGGGAGGAGGGCGCGGAGCAGCTGGAGGTGGCCGGCCTCGTGCTCGACACCGCCTGCGGCCGCACCCTGGTCGCCGAGGCCGCGCTGACGCTGCGCCCGGGCGAGCGCGTGCTGATCATGGGAGAGAGCGGCAGCGGCAAGTCCACTCTGTTCCGCGCCATCGCCGGGCTGTGGCCCTGGGGCGGGGGCGGGCTGCGGGCGCCCTGCCCGAGCGCCAGCATGTTCCTGCCCCAGCGGCCCTACCTGCCCCTCGGCACGCTTGCCGCGGCGCTGGCCTATCCCGCCGCGCCGGACGCCTTCGCGCCGGAGGCGATGCGGGCCGCGCTGCTGCGCTGCCGGCTGCCCGGGCTGGCCGGGCGCCTTGCGGAGGAGGCGCGCTGGGACCGCGTGCTGTCGCTCGGCGAGCAGCAGCGGCTCGCCTTCGCGCGGCTGCTGCTGCACCGCCCGCGCTGGGTGTTCCTGGACGAGGCGACCTCCGCGCTCGACGAGGCGAACCAGGGCGCGATGTTCGCGGCTCTGCGGGACCTGCTGCCGGATGCGGCGGTGCTGTCCATCGGCCACCGGTCGACGCTGGTGCCGCATCACGATCGCGTGCTGGCCATGGTGCCCGGGCCCGGCGGGGCGAGGCTGGTGGCGGTGCCGCCGCTGCGGGAAGCGGGAGGCCACCCGCCGGCGACGGCGCTGCTCGGCCTGTCGCGGCGGGGGGATGCCACCTATGCCCGCAGGGCCTTGAATCCGCGGCAGCCTGTTCCATCTGCCGGTTGACGGTCGGCGCGGCGACCCCTAGGTTCGCGGTGCCTACCGGCAGTCGGCCGGGCGTCACGACACGGGATTGCGGGCGGTCTCCAGCCTGCGGTGCCCATCGGGACATCGCCGATCCCTCCCTTCCAGCCCCCAGGTTGCCGCGGTTCAAGCCCTCTTATCGGGCGCGCGGCACGGTCAAGGGCATGCTGGCCGCGCCTAGCGGCGCGCCGCCTGTCCCACCGGTCCCGGGGTTCCGCCTGCCCCTTCCTCGCGCACGACGGACGCGACGCCATGCATCTTTCCGAACTCAAGGCCAAGACCCCGGCCGACCTGCTCGCCTTCGCCGAGTCGCTGCAGATCGAGAACGCGTCCAGCTTGCGCAAGCAGGACATCATGTTCGCGATCCTGAAGACGCTGGCGGAGAACGAGCAGGCGATCTACGGCGACGGCACGCTGGAGATCCTGCCCGACGGCTTCGGCTTCCTGCGCAGCCCGCAGGCCAACTTCCTGCCCGGGCCGGACGACATCTACGTCTCCCCCGCGCAGGTGCGCCGCTTCGGCCTGCGCACCGGCGACACGGTGGAGGGCCAGATCCGCGCGCCGAAGGACGGCGAGCGCTACTTCGCGCTGCTGAAGGTGGACACGATCAACTTCGAGCCGCCCGAGGCGCTGCGCCACCGCATCAACTTCGACAACCTCACCCCGCTCTACCCGACGCGCCGGCTCAAGATGGAGAACCCGGACATCGAGAGCGTGGCGAAGGGTCCGACCAAGGACTACACGCACCGCGTCATCGACCTGGTCGCGCCGATCGGCATGGGCCAGCGCGCGTTGATCGTCGCGCCGCCGCGCACCGGCAAGACGGTGATGCTGCAGAACATCGCCAAGTCCATCACCGCCAACCACCCCGACGTCTTCCTCATCGTGCTGCTGATCGACGAGCGGCCGGAGGAGGTGACCGACATGGCCCGCACCGTGCGCGGCGAGGTCGTGGCGTCGACCTTCGACGAGCCGGCGACGCGCCACGTCCAGGTCACCGAGATGGTGCTGGAAAAGGCGAAGCGCCTGGTGGAGCACAAGCGGGACGTGGTGATCCTGCTGGATTCCATCACGCGCCTCGGCCGCGCCTACAACTCGGTCGTGCCGTCCTCGGGCAAGGTGCTGACGGGCGGCGTGGACGCCAATGCGCTGCAGCGCCCGAAGCGCTTCTTCGGCGCGGCGCGCAACATCGAGGAAGGCGGCTCGCTCACCATCATCGCGACCGCGCTGATCGACACCGGCAGCCGCATGGACGAGGTGATCTTCGAGGAGTTCAAGGGCACCGGCAATTCGGAGCTCATCCTCGACCGCAAGCTGTCCGACAAGCGGACCTTCCCCGCGATCGACATCACCAAGTCCGGCACCCGCAAGGAGGAACTGCTGGTGGAGCGCGGGATGCTGTCCAAGATGTGGGTGCTGCGCCGCATCCTGAACCCGATGGGCACGCAGGACGCGATGGAGTTCCTGCTGGACAAGCTGAAGTATTCCAAGACCAACCAGGACTTCTTCGACGCGATGAACACCTGACGGTGTCCGCCGCCGCGCCCCCCCCGCCGTGCGGCGGGGGCGCGGCGGCATGAACGGCTGACGGCCCTTCGCGCGGCGCCGGGCCGCCGCCGATGCGGCGCATGGCCGCCCTCCCCCCCTGGGCAGCCTTGTGTGGCATCGCGCAGGATGCGGCCGAGGAGTTCAGCCCGACGATGCCAGAGCCATCCCTGTCAGCACGGCTGCTGCGCGCGGCCGTCTTCGCCGCCCGCGTGCATGCCACCCATCGCCGCAAGGGGGCGTCCGCCGAGCCCTATGTGAACCACGTCCTCGAAGTGGCGCAGATCCTTGCCGAGCATGGCGCGCCGGAGGAGGCGGTGCTGGCCGGCCTGCTGCATGACACGGTGGAGGACAGCGGCGACGACCCCGAGCCGGTCACGCATGGGCATCTCGTCGCGGAATTCGGCGAGGCCGTGGCCGGCCTGGTTGCCGAGGCGACGGATGACACCTCCCTTCCCAAGGAGACCCGGAAGGCGCTGCAGGTGCGCCATGCGGCGGGGCGGAGCGCGGGGGCGAAGATGCTGAAGCTGGCGGACAAGATCTCCAACCTGCGCGCCATCGCCGATAGCCCGCCGCCGCATTGGGACCATGGTCGCAAGGTCGAGTATGTCGGCTGGGCCGGCCGCGTGGCGGCCGGGCTGAAGGGCGCGAGCCCCGCGCTCGACGCCCTGTTCGACCGCACCTATCGCGACGTGATGGCCCGCTTGGCGGCGGAGGCGTGAGCATGGCCGGGGATGCAGGCCTGCCCGGCATCCGCGCGATCGAGCGAGCGACGCTGGCCGCGGTGCCCGCGCCACGCCTGCTGTTCGAGGGACCCTTCGTGGTCAGGACCTTCCTGGGCGGCACGGGACGCGCCAATTCGGCGTGCTCGCTCGACCCCGCCGAGGACCCGGCGCTGCCGGAGAGGGTCGCCCGGGTGGAAGCCTTCTATGCCCGGTTCGGGCGTGCCTGCCGCTTCCGCTCGACACCCCTCGACCCGATCGGGCTGGGCCCGCTGTTGCTGGGCCGGGGCTACCGGGAGGTGGATGAGAGCCAGGTGCTCTGCGGGCCGCTTGCCGGCTTCGCGCGCGCCGATGACGCGGTGACGGTCCTCGATGGTCCGGACCCCGAATGGATGGAGGTCGTCGGCACGGCGGAGCATCAGGTTCCGGCGCGGCGGGCCGAGAAGCTCGGCATGAAGGACCTGCTGGGCATGCCTGCAGCCTGGCTGTTGCTGCACGAGGGCGGCGTCCCGGCCGCCTGCGCCTTCGCGACGGCCGATGGCCCCCTTGCCGGGCTGTTCGATCTGGCGGTGCGACCGGAATTCCGCCGCCGCGGCCTTGGGCAGCGGGTGATGGCGGCGGCGGGGTGCTGGGCTCGCGGGATGGGGGCGGAGTTCGCCTATGCGCAGGTGTCCTGCGCCAATGCCGCGTCGCTCGCGCTCAATGCCGGGCTCGGGCTGCGGGAGCGGTATCGCTACCGGTACCTGGTCCGGGCGTGAGCCATCCGGCGGGCCTGTGCCCGGTTTGCCTTCGGCGGTGGCGTGACCCAGGGCTCCGGGTCACGCCGCCGCCAATCCCTGGCGCGGGCGGGCACTACGGGAGCAGGACGGTGCTGCCGGTCGTCCTCCGTGCCTCGAGGGCACGGTGCGCTTCGGCCGCATCCTTCAAGGCGAAGGTCTGATTGACCCGGATGTTCACCTTGCCCTGCGCGACCACGTCGAAGAGCGCCGCGGAATGCGCTTCCAGGTCCTCGCGCTTCGCGGTGTAGGTCGCGAGGGTCGGCCGCGTGAGGTAGAGCGAGCCCTTGGCGGCGAGGATGCCGATATCGGTCGTCACCGGACCCGAGGCATTCCCGAAGGACACCATCATGCCGTAGGGGGCAAGGCAGTCGAGGGATGTGGTGAAGGTGTCGCGGCCGACGCTGTCGAAGACGACGGGCAGCATCGCGCCTCCGGTGATCTCCTTCACCTGTGCGGGAAGCGCTTCGATGCCGACCACGACGTGATCGGCCCCGTGGGCGCGGGCGAGGGCGGCCTTCTCCTCCGTGCTGACGCAGCCGATCACGGTGCAGCCGATATGCTTGGCCCATTGCGTCATGATCAGGCCGACGCCGCCCGCCGCGGCGTGGATGAGGATGGTTTGGCCGGGCTGGACCTTGTAGGTGCGGGTCAGCAGGAAGCAGGCGGTCATTCCCTGGAGCATCATCGCCGCCGCCTGCTCGAGCGAGATCGCGTCCGGCACCTTGACCAGACGGTCCGCCTTGATGGTGCGGGCTTCGGCATAGGCGCCGATCGGGGCGGTGGCATAGGCGACGCGGTCGCCGGGCGCCACATGGGTCACGCCTTCCCCGACCGCCTCGACCACGCCGGCCGCCTCCATCCCGATCGTCGCGGGCAGGGACGGTGCCTTGTAGAGGCCCGTGCGGAAATACACGTCGATGTAGTTCAGGCCGACGGCACGGTGGCGCACCAGGGCCTCGCCGGGCTTCGGCGCCGGCAGGGGCACGTCCTCCCAGATCATCTGCTCGGGGCCGCCATATTCGTGGACGCGGATGGCATGGTTCATGACGATGCGGTCCCTGGAAGGTTGGTTCTGCCCATCGGGGCGAGGAGGGCGAGCGGATCGCCCGGCGAGCATCCGGCCCGGCGCTCGTGGTCGAGCAGCCAGCGCTTGGTCGCAGGTCCCTCCCCGCCGGAATAGCCGCCAAGCATGCCGCCGGTGGCGACGACGCGGTGGCAGGGGATCAGGATCGGGATGGGGTTCGCGCCATTCGCCTGGCCGATGGCGCGGGCAGCGGAGCCGAGAAGTCGGGCAAGGTCGCCATAGGACCGCGTCTCTCCCGGGGGAATGTCCTGGAGGGCCTGCCAGACACGCCGCTGGAAAGCGGAGCCATGCGGCGCGAGGGGCAGGTCGAAACGCATCCGGCGTCCGTCGAAGTAGTCCTGGATCTGTCCCACTGCTTCCACCAGCAGCGTGCTGCGCGTCTGGTCGCGACCGCGGCCCCAGTCGAGTGCGACGATGCTGCCGTCCTCTTCCGAGACGGTGATCTCGCCGATCGGGGTGAGGCAGGTGAGTTGCGGCATTCCGGGGATCCAGGAGGCGCGCCATGCGCCACAACCGGCGGCCTTCCGTCAAGCGGGGGTGCGTTGCGGGAGGATCGGCGCGACCGGGCCGGGCGCTGCGGGGCTGGCTAGGGCCGAGGTGGAAGGCGCATGTCGGGCCATGCCCGGCCCTGGCGGCAGCGCGCCCCGGCCGCTACATCGCGGGACCAGGCGCCCGACCCAAGGAGATTGCCGTGACCGACCTTCCTGACGCGATCCCCGCAATGTCGGAAACGGACCCGCCGCCCTACTTCCGGGCCCATGTCTTCGTCTGCTGCAACCGGCGGCCGGACGGACACCGCCGGGGGTCCTGCGCGGCGCGCGGCAGCGAGGACCTGCGCGATTACATGAAGGCGAGGGCCAAGGAGCTCGGGCTGAAGCAGGTCCGGGTGAACCAGGCCGGCTGCCTGGACCGATGCGAATTCGGGCCGACCATGGTCATCTATCCGGAGGGCATCTGGTACAGCCCGAAGACCCGGGGCGATGTGGACGAGATCCTCGAAGCGCATCTCGTCCAGGGCGGAAGGGCGCACCGGCTCATGATTACGGAGCAGGACATCGTCGGGAAGGGGTGACCGATGCACCCTGCCGGCTGCCCTGAAACCGCGTCCTGCCACATCCCTGTCACCACTGGAGTGTTTCACGTGAAACACTCGACGCGGCAGGTTCGCGGCTGGATTGCTGCGTGACCGGTGCCCTCGACACCATCTTCGCGCGCGCATCTGGAACAGGGGCAGCCGCAGTCACCCTGGTCCGGTTGTCCGGTGGAGAGAGCGGGCGGGTCCTTTCGGCCCTCTGCGGCAGGCTGCCGCGCCCGCGCCATGCAAGCCTCCGGCGCCTCCTCGCGCCCGGCAGCGGGGAGGTGCTGGATCACGCGCTTGTCCTGTGGTTCCCCGGCCCGGCCAGCTACACGGGCGAGAGCGCGGCGGAACTGCACCTGCACGGCGGCACCGCCGTCTGGGAGGCGGTGTCGGGCGCCCTCATCCGGTTGGGATGCCGGCCTGCGGAGCCGGGCGAATTCACGCGCCGTGCCTTCCTACACGGCAAGCTCGACCTGACGCAGTGCGAGGCGATCGCGGACCTCATCCAGGCCGAGACGGAGGGCCAGCGCCGCCAGGCCCTGCGCCAAGCGGACGGCGCCCTGTCGCACCTCTATGGAGACTGGGTCGCGAGGGCCACCCGCATCCTTGCCCACCAGGAAGCAGCGATCGAATTCGAGATGGACGACCTGCCGAGCGACCTGGACGAGAAGGCGCGCCTGGCCGCCCATGCGCTCGCTGCCGAGATGGCTGCCCATCTCGACGACGGTGGCCGTGGAGAGAGGATGCGGGAGGGATTGTCGGTCGCCATCCTCGGCGCGCCGAACGCCGGCAAGTCGTCATTGCTCAATCTTCTCCTCGGCCGCCCGGCCGCGATCGTCTCGGCCCGGCCCGGCACGACGCGCGACGTGGTGGAAAGCCGCCTCGACCTCGCGGGTGTGCCGGCCTTCATCTCCGACACCGCCGGGTTGCGCAGCACCACGGACGAGATCGAGGAGGAGGGCGTGCGTCGCGCCGAGGCGCTGGGCAGGAATGCCGACATCGTCATGGCCGTCTTCGCCGCGGACCGCACGCCCGAACGGGAAACGCTCGACCTCCTGGGGCAGCGCGCGGACAGCCTGGTGGTGGTGAACAAGAGCGATCTCGCCCCCGTGCCGGTCGAACTCGCGGGCCGCCGGGTCCTGCCCGTCAGCGCCCGCACCGGCGACGGGTTCGCCGGGCTGCGCGCCGCCCTGGCGCAGGAAGCGCAGCGTCTCGCCGGCATCGGCGCCGCTCCCGTGCTGACGCGGGCACGCCACAGGGCCGCGATCGCCGAGGCGATGGCCGCGCTGGCCGCCGCGCAGCAGGCCCGCCTTCCGGAACTCGCCGCCGAGGATTACCGCGCGGCGCTGCAGGCGCTGGGGCGCCTGACGGGAAGGGTCGAAGTGGAGGCCATCCTCGATTCCGTCTTTCGCGACTTCTGCATCGGGAAATAGGGCGCACGCAGGCCGCGTCTGCATCCTAGGCAACAGACATCGGCCCGGAATGCGCTATATCGCGCCGCATGGACGGGACGATGCGCTTCGATGTCGTGGTGGTCGGCGGTGGGCACGCCGGATGCGAGGCCGCGGCGGCGGCCGCGCGCTGCGGCGCCCGGACCCTGCTGCTGACCCATCGCCTCGACACGATCGGCGAGATGTCCTGCAACCCCGCGATCGGAGGGATCGGCAAGGGGCATCTGGTGCGCGAGATCGACGCGCTGGATGGGTTGATGGCCCGCGCCGCCGATATGGCGGCGATCCATGTCAAGCTGCTGAACCGCAGCAAGGGGCCGGCGGTGCGCGGGCCTCGCGCGCAGGCCGACCGCAAGCTGTACCGCCGGGCCGTCCGGCAACTGCTGGACGCCACCCCCAACCTGACCCTTCACGAAGGCAGCGCCGAGGACCTGGAGATCGGCCGAGAGTGCGAGGTTTCCGCGGTCATCCTGGCGGGCGGCCTCCGCATCGCCTGCGGCGCCCTCGTCATCACGACGGGCACCTTCCTGCGGGGCGAAATCCACCTGGGCGAGCAGCGGATCCCCGCCGGCCGCCGTGGCGATGCGCCCGCGATCGGCCTGGCCCTCGCGCTGGAACGCCTTCGCCTGCCCCTGGCAAGACTCAAGACCGGAACGCCGCCCCGGCTCGACGGGCGCAGCATCGACTGGGACATGCTGGAGCCGCAGCCCGGGGATGACCCGCCCGAGCCCCTGTCCTGGCTGACGGACCGCATCCGCAACCCGCAGGTGGTCTGCCGCATCACCAGCACCACGCCCGAAACCCATGCGCTGATCCGGGCCAACCTGCACCGCAGCGCCGTCTATGGCGGGCGCATCCAGGGGGCCGGCCCACGCTACTGCCCGTCCATCGAGGACAAGGTCGTCCGCTTCGCCGACCGCGACAGGCACCAGGTGTTCCTGGAACCGGAAGGCCTGGACGACGACACCGTCTATCCCAACGGCATCTCCACCAGCCTGCCGGAGGACATCCAGGCGCGGCTGATCGCCTCGATGCCCGGGCTGTCGAGGGCACGGGTCCTGAAGCCGGGCTATGCGATCGAGTACGACCATGTCGATCCCCGCGTGCTGCATCCATCGCTCGAGGTGAAGTCGGTCCCCCGGTTGTTCCTGGCCGGGCAGATCAACGGCACCACCGGCTACGAGGAAGCGGCGGGGCAGGGCGTGATGGCCGGGCTGAACGCCGCGCTGCGGGCGGGCGGGGCGTGTCCAGACCGGGTGCTGCGACGGTCCGAAGCCTATATCGGTGTTCTCATCGACGACCTGGTGCTGCAAGGGGTGTCGGAACCCTATCGGATGCTGACGGCCCGGGCCGAACATCGCCTGAGCCTGCGCGCCGACAATGCCGGGCTGCGGCTGACCGGGCAGGGCATGGCCTGGGGCTGCATCGGGGGCGAACGGGCGCGGCGCCACGCAGCCTTCGCTGGCGCGGTCGCGGATGCGATGGCCCGCGCCGCCTCGGCCACTGCCACGCCGGCCGCCCTGGCGGAGGCCGGGATCGACATCAACCAGGATGGCCGCCGGCGCACCGCGCTCGAGGTGCTCGCCCTTCCCGGCATCACCGCCGTGGCCGCCGCGGTCGTGTTTCCCTGGCTCGCCGAGCTGCCATCCGACGTCGCCCTGCAGGTCGAGGCCGAGGCCGCCTATGCCCCGCATCTCCGTCGGCAGGAAGCGGAGCGGCGCCTGCTGGAGCGTGAGGAGCGCCTGGCGATCCCCGATGGTCTCGACTTCTCCCGCGTTCCGGGCCTCTCGAACGAGATGCAGGGCCGCCTCTCCCGCGCCCGTCCCGCCAGCCTGGGCAGTGCCGGGCGGGTTCCGGGGATCACCCCGGCGGCCATCGCGGCCCTCGCCGTCCATCTCCGGCGCGGCGCGCAGGGCTGAGGATTCGACGTGGTTCAAGCAAGACCGGATGAAGGGTCGGACATGCCGGGCCGCCCCCTGCCCGCACCGCTCCCCGAGCCCCGGCTCGACGCGGCCGCCCTCCGGCGCCTCGACGCGTTCCTCGACCTGCTCCTGCGCTGGAATGCCCGGATCAACCTCGTCGCCGATGCCGCGCCCGAGGCGATCCGCACCCGCCACCTGGCCGATTCGCTGCAACTCCTGTCGCTCCTGCCGGACGACGCGACTGCGCTCGCCGATCTCGGCTCCGGCGGCGGCTTCCCCGGCCTCGTCCTTGCCGCGGCCACCGATCGCCCCGTCCATCTGGTCGAGTCCGACCACCGCAAGGCAGCCTTCCTGACCGAAGCCGCCGCCCGGCTGGGCCTGCGCCACGTCCGCGTGCATGCGACACGGATCGAGAACCTGCGGCTTCCACCGGTGGGCGTCGTCACCGCGCGCGCCCTCGCCCCGCTTTCGGTGCTGCTGGGCCATGCCTCCCGCCTGCTCGCCCCGGGCGGGACCGCCATCTTCCCGAAAGGGCGCACGGCGAGCGCCGAGTTGACCGCCGCATCCGTCGAATGGACATTCCGCGCCGAGCAGTTCGCAAGCCGGACCGACCCCGAGGCCACCATCCTCCGCATCCACGACATCCGTTGCAGCGCCGCTGATGCCTGACGGCAAGCCCCCGCGCATCCTGGCCTTCGCCAACCAGAAGGGCGGCGTCGGCAAGACGACCACGGCCATCAACCTTGCCACGGCGCTTGCTTCCGACAGGAAGGTGCTGCTGCTCGACCTCGACCCGCAGGGCAATGCGTCCACCGGCCTCGGCATCCCCCGCAACGAACGCAGCCCCGGAAGCTACGCCCTGCTGGTGGAAGGACAGCCCCTTCCGGCCCTTGCCCGCGCCACGCAGATCCCGAACCTGCACCTCCTGCCCGCCGACCCCGACCTCGCCGGCGCCGAGATCGAACTCGTCGGGCGGGACCAGCGCGAGCGTTGCCTGGCCAATGCCTTCGCCGCCAATGCCGCGGCGCTCGCCGGATTCGACTTCGTCTTCCTGGACTGCCCCCCCTCGCTCGGCCTCATCACGCTGAACGCCCTGGTCGCCGCGGATGGCGTCATCGTCCCCTTGCAGACGGAGTTCTTCGCGCTCGAGGGGATCAGCCACATCACGCGCACGATCGACCGCGTGAAGCGCGCGCTGAACCCGCGGCTCGGCCTCGACGGCATCGTCCTGACGATGGTGGACCGCCGCAACAACCTGTCCGAGCTGGTCGCGAGCGACGCGCGCAGCTTCTTCAAGGACAAGGTCTATGACACCGTGATCCCGCGGAACGTGCGCGTCACCGAAGCGCCTTCCCACGGGCTTCCGGTGCTGCTCTACGACTTCCGTTCACCCGGCGCGCAGGCCTATGTCCGGCTCGCGGCCGAGTTCCTCAAGCGCGATCGGGCGCGGAAACCATGACGAGCACCACCCGCAAGCCCGCCTCCCGCCTCGGGCGCGGCCTGTCCGCCCTGATCCCGGACGCCCCCGCCCCGCCGGATTCCGCCGCCCTGCGTTCGGTGCCGGTCGAGGCGCTCGAGCCCGGGCCCTTCCAGCCGCGCGGCGGCATGGACCGCACCAGCCTCGACGAACTCGCGGCCTCCGTGCGGGAACACGGCATCCTCCAGCCCATCCTGGTGCGGGAGAAGCCGGATGCCCCCGGCAGCTACCAGATCATCGGCGGCGAGCGCCGGTGGCGCGCCGCGCAGCTGGCCCAGCTGCACGAAGTCCCCGTCGTGGTGCGCGAGCTCGGCGACCGGGAGGCCATGGCTGCCGGCCTGGTGGAGAACCTCCAGCGCGCCGACCTCAACGCGATGGAGGAGGCGGAAGGCTACCGCCGCCTCCTCGAGGAATTCGGCCTGACGCAGGAGACGCTCGGCCAGGCGGTCGGCAAGAGCCGCAGCCATGTGGCGAACACCATCCGCCTCCTCGGCCTGCCCTCGCCGGTGCGCGACCTCGTGCGCAACGGGGTCCTCTCCGCCGGCCATGCCCGCGCCCTGATCGGCGCCCCCGATCCCGGCCGGCTGGCCGCGCAGGTGGTCGCGCGTGGGCTCAATGTCCGCCAGACCGAGGCGCTGGCCTCACGTCCCCGCCCCGACGGCGCCCGCCCACCCGGCGGCGCGCCGGTGCGGGACCGGGAGATCGCCGCCCTCGAACGGGACCTGACGGAGAAGCTCGGCCTCAAGGTCAGCGTCCGGCACCAGGGCAAGGGGGGAGAGGTCGTGATCCGCTACGGCGACCTCGACCAGCTGGACGGCGTGATCAGGTTGCTGGCCGGCACCGGCTGAGCGGCTTGCCGGGCGGCTGCGCTCAGCGGCGGCCGAAGCCCGCCGCCTGCCGTGCCACCGCTGCCACCGCGGCGCGCGCCAGGGCCGCATCCGCGTCCCGGAAGGCGGTCGTCTTGGTGCGCTTCTCCGCCTCCAGCAGCGCGGCGCCGGCCGCTTCCCGCGCCGGCGCCGGCCAGATGCGAAGCGCCCGGTCGAAGGCGCCCTTGTGGCGGAAGAAGACCGGCGGGCGCAGCACCCCGGCATCGCCGCCCGCCAGTGCCGCCTCATGCAGTCTTTGCAGGTGCCGCAGCGCCGCGCGGAGGACCTGCACCGGGCTCGTGCCTTCCGCGAAGACCGCGTCCAGCGCCCTGTCCGCCGCCGCCACGTCGCCCGCCGTCGCCGCCATCAGCGCCTCGTCCAGCTCCAGCGCATCGCCTTCCGCGCCGCAGGCCAGCGCCGCTTCCTCGTCCACCCTGCCGCCCGGTCCGACATAGAGCGCGAGCTTCTCCACCTCGCGCCGCATCAGCATCCGATCCTCGCCGAGCCGCGCCGCCAGCCAGGACAGCGCCGCCGGATCGGCGCCGACGCCCTGCTCCTTCAGCAGCCGCCCGATGCTGCCGGCCAGCTCCTCACCCCGCTCGCGGTAGCAGGCGATCACCGCCACCTCGGGCGCGGCTTCCGCCAGGACACGCAGCTTGGACCGCGCCGTCAGCTCCCCGCCCTCCAGCACCAGCAGCGCCTCGCCTGCCGTCGCAAGGGCCTCCTTCAGGGCGCTGGCATGGGCATCCGTCGCCTCGCGCAGGCGCACCACGCGCCGCCCGCCGGTCATGGCCAGGGACGCCGCCTCCCCCGCCAGCACGCCCGGCTTTGCCGCTTCGTCGCGGCCGAGTTCGGCCATCCGGAACGGGTCGTCCATCGCGCCGGCGAGGACGGCCCGCACCAAGCCCTCCGCGCGTTCGCGCACCAGGCCCGCATCGTCGCCATGCAGCAGCACCGCCCGCACGCCGGACGGATCGGCCAGCACGGCACCCGCGCGCCGCGCATCGAGCTTGGCCATCGACCCTCCAGGTCAGCGCGGCGGCCAGCCGGGCCCGCTCACCGCAGCCCCACCCCGCCGCCAAGCCCGCCGCCTATCGTCCCGGCACCGGGCTCCAGCAGGCCGGGCCCGCCGGGCACGAGGCGCTCCGGCAGCGCCGCCGGAACCTCGACAGGCGGGATCAGCGATGACGTGCCGCCCGTCACGCCGGTGCGGAAGCGGATCGCGACGCGGGTTGCCACCTCCTCGGCCAGCATCTCGGCAAGCCGCCGCTCGGCCGCGTCGCGGCTGGAATCCGAGGCGAAGAACTGGTTCGGCGGCACGTTGAACGCCTCGATCGCCCGTTCGAAGCCGTTCGCCACCGTCTCGGGCGGGGTCGAAAGGCGCACGAGCCACCAGTTCGCGGTCGCGACGTAGCGCACCCGGCTGACCGCGCCGTCGCGCTGCACGCCGAGGCCCTCGGTCTGGATGGAAGGGCCGACCCGCAATTCCCATCGCGCCACCTGCGGCCCGCCGACGCCGGTGCCGAGCCGCTGCTGCAGCCCGCGCCGCAGCAACTGCCCGAAGCGTTCGGGAATGAGCGACACGCGCGTTGCCGCAAGCTCCTGCGCCACCGCAGGACTCTCGGCCCCCGCGACACCGCCTTCGCCATGGAGCGGCCGGAAGCCGCAGCCCCCCGCGCCCAGCGCCACCATCCCGGCCGCGCCGCGCAACCAGGCGCGCCGCCCGGACAGGGCGGCGTGGTCCCGCGCCATATCAGACAACGAAGTTGACCACCCGTCCCGGGACATGGATCCGCTTCTTGATCGGCTTGCCGCCAAGCGCACGCTGCACGTTCTCGTCCGCCTCGGCCAGAGCGAAAATCTCCGCCTCCGCCGTGCCGGCCGGCACCTCGATCGTCGCGCGCAGCTTGCCCAGCACCTGCACCGCCAGGGTGACCGCCTCCACCCGCAGCAGCTCGGCCTCCGGCTCGGGCCAGGGCAGTTGCGCCACCAGGCGGTCGGCGCCCGGGTTCAGCAGGGCGTACACTTCTTCGGCCAGATGCGGCATCATCGGCGCCGAAAGACGCGCCAGCATCTCCAACGCCTCGCGCCGGGCGGCGCCCATGCCTTCGGCGGCGGCCTGCGCCTCCATCTCGGCGATCGCGTTCGCGAATTCGTGGATGCGCGCGACGGCCACGTTGAAGGCGAAGCTTTCCAGCGCCTCGGTCACGGCGGCGATGGTGCGGTGCGTCACCTGCCGCAGCTTGCGCGCCGGGCCGGCTGCGGCCGGCATCGGCGCCCCGGCCGGCGCCAGCGCGGGCAGGGCGTTGGCGGCAAGGCGCCAGACGCGCTGGGTGAAGCGGAAGGCGCCGGCCACGCCGGATTCCGTCCACTCCATGTCCCGCTCCGGCGGGTTGTCCGACAGGATGAACCAGCGCGCGGTGTCGGCACCGTAGCGGCCGATGATGGCGCCGGGATCGACCGTGTTGCGCTTCGACTTCGACATCGCCTCGACGCGGCCGATCGTCACGGGCTCGTTGCCGCCCTTGACCACGGCGCTGCGCGTGCCGTCGCCCTCGACCGAGAACTCCACCTCCTCCGGGTAGAGCCAGCGGCCATCGGCGCCCTTGTAGCTTTCGTGCTGCACCATCCCCTGGGTGAACAGCCCGGCGAAGGGCTCGGCCAGTTTCAGGTGGCCGGTGGCCGCCATCGCGCGGGTGAAGAAGCGGCTGTAGAGCAGGTGCAGGATCGCGTGCTCGATGCCGCCGATATACTGGTCCACCGGCAGCCAGGCATCGACCGCAGCCCCGGTCACCGGCTCCGCCGCGCGGGGCGAGCAGAAGCGCGCGAAATACCAGGAGCTGTCGACGAAGGTGTCGCAGGTGTCGGTCTCGCGCCGCGCCGCCCTGCCGCAGGACGGGCAGGCTACATGCTTCCAGCCCGGGTGGTGGTCGAGCGGGTTGCCCGGTTTCGAGAAGTCCACATCCTCGGGCAGCTTCACCGGCAACTGGTCGTCCGGCACCGGCACGGCGCCGCAGGCCTCGCAGTGGATGACCGGGATCGGGCAGCCCCAGTAACGCTGGCGGCTGACGCCCCAGTCCCGCAGGCGCCAGTTCACCACGCCCGTGCCCTGGCCCTTCGCCTCCAGCGCCTCGATCGCACGGCGCTTGGCGGCCGGCACGGCCAGTCCGTCGAGGAAGCCGGAATTGAAGATCGTGCCGTCATCCGTGTAGGCGGCGTCCGCCACCGAGAAGCCGGCGGGATCGCCGCCCGGCGGCAGCACGACGGGCCTGATCGCAAGCCCGTATTTCGACGCGAACTCATGGTCGCGCTCATCATGGCCCGGGCAGCCGAAGATCGCGCCGGTGCCGTATTCCATCAGCACGAAATTGGCGATCCAGACCGGGAAGGTCACGCCTTTCAGGAAGGGATGCGCGACGCGCAGGCCGGTGTCGAAGCCGCGCTTCTCCGCCTGTTCGATCGCCGCCTCGCTGGTACCCATGCGGCGGCATTCAGCCACGAATTCCGCCGCCCTCGGGTCCCGCGCCGCGGCAGCGGCAGCCAGCGGGTGCTCTGCGGCGACAGCCAGGAAGGACATGCCGAACAGCGTGTCGGGGCGCGTGGTGAAGACCTCCACCTCCGCCATGCCGGCCACCGGCTCCGCCAGGGGGAAGCGCACCCGCGCGCCCTCGCTGCGGCCGATCCAGTTGGCCTGCATCAGCTTCACCCGCTCCGGCCAGCGGTCGAGGCCGTCGAGCGCCTGCAGCAGGTCGGGCGCATATTTCGTGATGCTCAGGAACCACTGGCTGAGCTTCTTCTTCTCGACCAGCGCGCCCGACCGCCAGCCGCGGCCGTCGATCACCTGCTCATTGGCCAGCACGGTGCCGTCCACCGGGTCCCAGTTGACCCAGCTCTCCTTCCGCTCGACCAGGCCGGCCTTCCAGAAATCCAGGAACAGCTTCTGCTGGCGGCCGTAGTATTCGACGTCGCAGGTGGCGAATTCGCGCGACCAGTCGAGCGACAGGCCCATGCGCTTCAGCTCCGCGCGCATGTTGGCGATGTTGTCGTAGGTCCACTTCGCCGGGTGCACGCCGCGTTCGCGGGCCGCGTTCTCCGCCGGCAGGCCGAAGGCGTCCCAGCCCATCGGGTGCAGCACCAGGTGCCCGCGCGCGCGCTTGTAGCGCGCCACCACGTCGCCCAGGGTGTAGTTCCGCACATGCCCCATGTGGATCTTGCCCGAGGGGTAGGGGAACATCTCCAGCACGTAGTATTTGCTGCTGCCTTCGGGCGGCACATCCGGCACGGCGAAGCAGCCGCGCCGGTCCCATTCCGCCTGCCAGCGGGGCTCGGCGGCGGCGAAGTCGTGGCGCGCCACCGCGTCGCGGGACGGGGTGGCGGCGGAGGCGGTGATCTCGTTCATCGTGCTGTGCTGCGTGATCCTGCTCGGACGCACGCATAGAGCCGCGACGCCCCGCTGCAAAGGGCGTGCGTGAGCGGATCAGGCCTGCGAAAGGGGCCGCCGGCGCCCGTGCCGGCGGCAGGCGTTCAGCGGGCGGCGGCCGTGGACTGCGCGCGCAGCTCGCGCGCGCGGTTCAGCACCTGGTCCTCGATCTCGGTGCCGGTGCCGGCGGCGACAGGCGCATCCACCCAGGCGCTGCCACGCAGTTCCTGGCGGAACACCACCACCCGCACCCCGTCGGAACGCAGCTGGCGGCTGAGGATGTAGGCGGTGGCCTTGAAGCGTTCGCCCGGCGTGCCGGGCGGCGAGTACCAGTCCGTCACGATGACGCCGCCGAAGGGATCGGCCGAGGTCAGCGGCATGAAGGACAGGGTGTCGAGCGTGGCGCGCCACAGGAAGGCGTTCACCCCGATGCCCGCCGCCTGTTCGCCGCCGCCGCCGGTCGCGCGCTGCTGCGCGCCGCTGCGGTCGTTGCCGAAGATGAGGATGCCGTTCTCGCCGGCCAGGCGGCCGCGCACGCGGGCGCGGCGGCTGTCGTCGTTGTACTCGTCGAGCCCCGGCGTCCGCGCATTGTCGGCCAGGGTGCCGCAGCCGGCCAGCACGCCGGCGACGATGCCGACCGAGAGAAGGTTCCAGAGCCGCCGCATGATTTCCATCCCAAGCCGTCCGGGGCGCCGGGCCCCGCAGCCGCTTCTTAGCCCCTGCCGCGCCGGGCGAAAAGGACAGCCCCCTTGCCCGGGGCGAAAGGAAAAGGGGCGGCGGGTTGCCCCGCCGCCCCCTTCCCGGCCTCGCTCGGCCTTCCGGTCCCCGAAGGGGATCAGAAGGTGATGCGGGTGCCGATGACGATCACGTCGATGTCGCGGTTGTTGCCGAGCGGGCCGTTGCCCGCCGCGACAGCGGCCGCGCTGCCAGGCGCGATGTTCTTGTCGGTCACGCTCGTGTAGTTCGCGAACAGCTCCATGCCGGGGGCCAGCAGGTAGGAGGCGCCGAGGCCCCACACCGACTGGGTCCGGTCGGCGAGCGCGCCGCCGTTGTCACGCTCGGCGCGGGCATAGAAGGCGCCCAGCGCCCACGGGCCGGTCACGTAGGTCGCGCCGAGGCCCCAGGTGCTGGAGTTCGCGCGGCCGGCCGGCAGCGCCGAGCCGGTCACGCCGCCGTACTTGCCCCAGCGATACATGCCGCCCACCGTGAAGCCGAAGCCGGACAGGTTCAGGCCGGCCTGGTACTCGGTGATGTCCTGCAGGTTCGCGTTGTTCTCGGGCGCGTCCATGCGGTGCGCGGCGAGACCGGCGGCCACGCCGATGTTGCCGAAGGTGCCGCGGTAGCGGATGGCACCCGACAGCTCGTTGCGGTTGCTGTCGTTCGGGTCGCGCTGCAGCACCTGCGTGCCGGCCGTCAGGCCGGAGACGACGGAGCGGAACTCCTCGCCCTCGCGGCGGTTCGGCGCGAAGCTGATGCCGAAGTCGAAGCCGAAGAACTGCGGCGACAGGTAGATGACCTTGGAGCTGTCGTTGCCGTCGTTGATGTCGGCCACGAGGTAGCGGTTGCCGTCGGCGGCGAGCGCCACGAACTCGTCCCAGTTCGTCGACATGCCGAGCTGCTGCACGGCGCCCGGCAGGGAGACGGCCATCTGCGACGCGGCGCTGTCCTGGTCGCCGAACATCAGGGTGCCGAGGGTCGGGGAGGAGACGTAGCCCCAGAACTCGTCGGTGTCGACGCCCGTGCCGGCCGTGGTGGCGGCCTGCGGGATGAAGTTGTCGACCTGCAGCTCGATCTGCGCGCCGTAGGCCAGGCCGTTCGCGGCCTTGCCGTTGACGATCACGACGATCTCGGCGTCGGTCTTGAAGTCGATGCTGTCGCGGCCGACCGTGCGGGCCGGACCGGCAGCGCCGGCAGCGATCGCCACGGCGCGACGGTCGGCGGTGTCATCCACCCAGCCGCCGGTGAACTCGAAGTAACCGCCGAGGCGGACGCCGAAGGTGCCCGGCGCGGCGGCCGAACCCGGGACGCCCGTCGTCGGGGACGGCGTGCCGCGCGGCTCGCCAGCCAGGTAGCCCTGCAGACCCTGGGCCTGGGCGACGCCCAGGCTCAGAAGCGCAGCGCCAGCCACCGCCGTGGTGCCCAGCAGAATCTTGCGCATGCTTTCTACTCCTCCTGTACCGGGTAGCCCCCGGCATGCGTCGGCCCGCCTGCCCCCCTCGGCAGGGCGCCATGCTGGTGGATTACTCCCCCGTCACGGTCAGGCCCGTCGAGACTATTGTCCGGCCCCGGAACCGACGTCCACCGGCCAAAGAGGCGCATCGCGTCTTCATTGAAACACTGTGGCGGTGAAGCAACAGCGTGTTTCCGGGAATTTCGCTGGCCGCCCCGCGCCAGCCCACTGATGGCCGCGAACCCCTCGGCCCGCCCCGCGCCCCGCCGCGGCAGCCGCCCCGCCGTCGCCGACGACACCCCGCCCAGCGCCACCGCCGGCCGCCCCAGC